>JBNMOZ010000139.1:0-10649 GCA_051276005.1 Bradymonadia bacterium
GGGCTATGACGAAGAGCACGCCGAGGCCCGAATGTGCCAGATGGTGGAGCAGGCGCCAGGCGCGCAATGGGCGGCGTTCGAGCTGATGGTTCTCGCCAATCGCGGCGGCGGCGGTGACAACATCTCATGCATCGTCCTGCGCTTCGACGAGCCCGAGGAGCAGGCATGAGCCGCGGCCCGTTGGATGTGCATTGCCAAGTCTCACCGCCCGTCACCCAGACGACGGCGAGCGGCTCGCCCAGCAACATTCTCGTTGAGGTGCGCAGCGGCGCCCTGGGCCCGCCCATCGGTCTCGAGCTCAAGATTGCCCGCGTAGGACGCAGCGGTGATCGCGGCTTGCCCGTGCTGCCCGACGCCTTTCAGCAGTTGCTCAGCAAGCGCGGCGCGCAGGACTCCTTCATCTTTGCCGGTCGTGACGGTACGGGGGCAGCACGCGCCGGCCCTGAGCCGGAGCACGCGCTGCGCTCCCCGTGGCCGGATCTCGCCAGCGCGTTGAACGGTCTTCGCAGCATCATCGTGGGCATGGACGAGGGACGACTCGTCTGGGGTCTGGTGATCGTCGAGACGCCGGTCGTCGAGGCCACGCCCGCGACCTTGCAGGCGATTCAGGGCCTGCTCGACGTCAGCGCCGGCGTCGACTTGGTCTGCACGCATCCGGGCGCCGACTTGGGTCTGCTCGGTCGACTGGCGCAGCGCACCGGCGGCGAGCTGCTGCATGTGCGGCCGGTGGATCTTGCTGCGCAGGTCAGCGAGCGGGTCTCGCAGTTGCGTGATCAGCGCGTCCGTGATGTTCGGCTGACCCTCTCGAATCCACCAGGGGTTCAGATTCAACGCATCTTTCGCGTGCACCCGACGCCCGCATTCATCGGCATCCCTGCCGACGCCCAAGGTCAGATAGAGCTGCGCACGGGCCCCGTCGGCGCAGGGCGCAATCCGGCCTGGCTCATCTCGGCGAACACCGAGCCCCGGCGCCTCGGCACCTATCGCCTCTTCGAAATCGGCCTCAGCTATGAAGCTGGCGGCGGACCCATGTCGGCGCAGACCACGGCAGTGCAATCCGTCGTGGCCACCCCGCCTCGCCGCATGCAGGTCGCTGCAGCGGTCACGGCCGCCCATGCACGGGTCGAGACCGCAGCGTGGGTCGAAGAGATCGCACGCGCATTCAGGGCGGGCGAAGCGAGGCGCGTCGCAGGCCTGCTCGATCGCCTGGTACGCCACGCGGTCACGCTCGAAGAGCGGGCGCTCGTGGAGCGCGTCTTCGAGTTGCGAATGGGCTTTCTGCGCGGGGGGACCCTTGACGCCGCAGAGCTCAACCTGTTGCGCCGACAGATCGCCCAGGTCGGCTGACCGGTGCCCTGCTGGGCGTCACGTCCTGCTGGGCGTCACGATCCGGCCCCGTGTCATGTCCTGCTTGGCGTCACGAGCGCCGACGCGCCCGATACTCTTCATAGTTGCGTACCAACGTTCCAAGCCACCGATCGACATGCGGCATGAAGCCCGCGAAGTTACCCTTCACCTGCGAGTGATGGAAGTCGTGATGGGCCGCGCCTCCGCTGAACGGAATGAGGCGGTTGAGCGCGATGGGGAAATCGTACCCGCAATGCCCTTCGGCCGCTTCGATCTGACGAATCGCGATCCACATCCAGATGACGGCGACATGCGCGCCGATGAGCACCGGTAAGGCCAGCATCAAGCTCGCTGTCGCGATGAACTCGACCGGATGCATGTCATGCGCGCCAACGGCCCAAGGCGTCTTGGTGCGGTGGTGCCACGCATGCACGCGGCGCCACATGAACGGGCTACGGTGCATGGCGCGATGCATGAAATAGTACAAGAAGTCATCTACATAGATGAACAAGAGCAGTTGTAGGGCGATGACCCACCAAGCGGGCAATGGGCCGGCATGCACCGCGCTGAACTGCACCAGCGGCCAAGCGAACGCGACGAGCACGAACAGGATCGAGTTGTTGGCGAGCCACATCAAAATGCCGCGTTTGACCTTCGCAGCGACGTTCGTCGCTCGGCGCCGTTGAATCCGGTAGATCCGCAGCGCCGGCGGATCGCGCCAAGCGTAGATCGTCAGCAAGCCGGCCACGACGAAGAACGTGCCCATGCTGACGAGGGTGCCGCCGACGGCGAACAACGCGAACATGGGATCGGCCCAAGCGACCGTCCACACGTCCATGCAGGCTCCTTTGAACCGCCACGGCGGGCGGGGTCGATTCTATCTCGTCAACCCGCGGCCTCATGGATCGGGTGCGCGTCATCATCATTCGGCGATCTGCAACTGTCTCACCCGCGTATGCGGCTTGAGCAAACCCAAATCAACCGACCTCAAGACGACGCTTAGGCTATCACATTCGACCCTGGGAGCACCCATGCCCGTCCTGGATTGGCCGCTGATCGAACGCGGCACCCCGTCTGATTACCGTGTCTTCACCGTTCGCCGCGATCGTCGGCAGAGCCCGCGCACTGGGCAGGTGCGCACGTATTCGATCATCGACTGTGCCGACTGGGTCAACGTGATCGCGCTGACCCCAGAGGATGACGTCGTGCTCATCGAGCAGTATCGCCATGGGACCAGCGCGGTGACCGTCGAGATCCCCGGCGGCATGGTCGACCCCGGCGAAGCGCCGCTGCACGCGGCGCAGCGCGAGCTGCGTGAAGAGACGGGCTACACCGCGTCTCGCTGGATCGAGCTGGGCTGCGTGTCGCCGAACCCCGCGCTTCAGTCGAATCGATGCCGTACTTTTCTCGCCTTGGACGCCCGCCTGACGACGAGCCAGGCCATGGATCCGGGTGAGGACATTGCGGTGCTCACCGCGCCGCTGGCCGAGGTTCCGACGTGGATCGACGAGGGCCGCATCGACCACGCCTTGGTGATCGGCGCCTTCTTCTATTTGTTGCGACGGACGGACGGCGCGTGGCGCCGACCCGCAGACTGAGGCGAGGGCGCGAGACGCGATCAGCGACGGCGTACCCGCACGTAGAGGGCGTGCGCCACATAGGCCGCGACGAGAACGCCCAACCCAATCAACGGGTTGGCGCGCGCACCTTGGAAGACCGAGATGATCTTACCGATGATCACCAGCACGCTTGAGAGCAGGAACAGCCCGGGCAGCCAGGGCCAACCAAAGGCGCGATAGACGCCATCTGGGCAGCCATCGCGGCGGCGAATACGCCAGAGCGCGATCACGGTCAGCGCGCCCGTCGCCACCATCGTCAAGCTGACTGCGAAGAGCAGGTCTTCGAACCGGTTGGTGAGCACCAGCACGATCGACCAGGCCGCCTGCAGCCAGAGCGCGACCGTCGGCACACCCGTCTCGCGGTTGAGCCGACCCGCCAGGCGCACAAAGACCCCGTCTCGGCCCATCGCGAAGGCCACGCGGCCGCCGCCCAGGATGCTGCCATTGAGCGTCGCGAGCAGGCAGAGCAGCACCAAAATGTTCATGAGGCCGCCCATCCAGCCGCCGCCGAGCACGCGCGCCAGCGAGGCGCTCGCCTCTTTCCCCGTCGCCAAACCATCCATACCGAGCACCGCCAGGAACGCCACGCACAACAGCAGGTACATCGCGGTGATGGTCAATGTGCCGCCGAGCAGCGCCCGCGGGATGTTCTTCTGTGGCGATTCGACCTCGCCGGCCACGTAGATGACGGCGTTCCAGCCGCTGTAGGCGAAGTACGCCGCCAGGTAGGCGGTGACCACGCCACCGATCGTCAGCGGCACGGCCGTCGACGCCACCGCCGTCGAAGGTGACACCGGCTCGGGCAAATGGCCGCTGAGCGCCATGACCAGCACCGCGACGGCCAGCACGAACAGCAAGAGCACCGGCGTGAGGGTGGTGACCTGCTGCGCCCAGGCCGCGAACTCCACGCCGCGCGCGTTGAGCGCGGTCAGCGCCAAGACGAGGCCACAGCCCATCACCTGCGCCCAGCTGATGCCGTGACTGCCCAATTCGAAGGCCGTCTGGGTGAAGTCGAAGCCGGTCAACGCGCTCAGTTGGTACTGCCAGATGGCCACGGCGACCGCGGCGATGGAGCCGCTGAAGATCGCGCCGAAGAGGCCCCAGCCCGTCGCGAAAGCGACCGACGAGCCAAAGGCTTCGCGATGAAAGACGTAGTCGCCACCAGCCTTGGGGAAGCGCGTGCCGAGCTCGGCATAGGCGACGGCGCCGCCGATAACAATGACGCCCGCCGCGAGCCATATGCCCAAGAAGATCCACGGAGAGCTGACCGACCGCGCCATCTCGCCGGGCGAGAGGAAGATGCCGATGCCGAGCATCGATCCGGCGACGATGGAGAACGCCCCCCAAAACCCAATGGATCGCCGCTGGCGCAGCATCGGTTCTTGAGGCGCGTCGGAGGACGTCGCTTCGCCCGCTGGGCTCGGCGCGTCTCGCACTGGGCTGGACCCCTCCACGCTCGGCCGATCTCCTGGTTCGAGGTCTGGTCGCGCCTGACACTGATCGTCCAAGCCAGCACCGGGTTGGCCCGGTCGGTGGACGCAGTCGCGCCGCCTTCAATACCCGACCCGGCGGGACGGCACAACTCTACGGGGCGCTCTTGGCGGGCAGCCGAGGTGATCCGGCCGGGCGCGCGCCTCGCATGTGGTATTCCTCGGGTGTAACCCAACCTGTCACGGTCTCTTGAGGTCGAACGGGCTGTGCCGTACCTTCGTCGTGCATCTGGAGGATCGCCATGCTGAATCGGTTGCGTAAGACAACTGTCGAGGGACGTCGCCTGTGGGGCGCGTTCTGGACCCCACGCATCCCCGAAGAAGAGGCGATCGTCTTGCGACGTTGGGACGACCTGCCCGCAGCCGTCCAAACACCAGACCAACTGCTGGGGGTGCATACCGCGGGCTGCACGGCGACCTATGGCGTCTATGAGCGGTGCGACTTCGCGTGCACGGCCTGCTACTTGGCCGAAGAGGCCAACAAGACGCCGGCGCTGCCGTTTGACGAGGTCAAGCAGCAACTCGACATGATCCGCGCCTACGTGGGGCCCGGCGGCAACGCGCAAATCACGGCGGGCGAGGTCACGCTGCTGCCCTGTGAAGACCTGGTGCGCATTCTCAAGTACTGCACCGACATCAACCTCTCGCCGATGGTCATGACCCACGGCCAGACCCTGCTCAAGAACCCCGAGTACCTGCATCGGCTCATGCGCGAGGGCGGCTGCCAGAGCATCGCCGTGCACATGGACACCACCCAGCGCGGGCGCATCGGCATGAAGAAGTCTGACTGCGAGACTGACATCCATTGGATTCGCAACGCCTTCGCCGGGCTCGTGCGTGACGCGCGCCGCATCACAGGCCTGCCGCTGACCGCCGCGCATACGTTCACGATCACGCCAGACAACATCGACTACGTGCCCGACGTGGTGCAGTGGTGCGTGGAGAACGCCGACGCGTTTCGCCTGTTGAGCTTCCAGCCGACGGCCGACGTCGGGCGCACCAAGTCTCAAGAGCAGATCAACAAGCGCGACGTCATCTGGGGCAACATCTCGGACGGGCTGGGCATCGCCGCCAATCGCGAGACGCTTCACTTCGGCCACCCCAAGTGCAACACGTTCTCGCTGCACTTCGTGGTCAAATGGGGCCGGGGCAACGTGCAGGTCGTCGAGATCTCGCGCGACGATCCGCGCAGCAAGGCGTTCATGCGGCGTATTCTCTGCGACGCGTTCGCGGGCTTCGATCCAGAGGCCGAGCCCAACCACCTGGTCATGGCGCGGCTCTTGGGTCGCATTCGCCAGAACCCGACGCTGCTCGCCGAGGCGGCCGCCTATTGCGGCTTCCGCAGCTGGACCGAGCGTGGGTGGCTGCCCAGCTTCATGAAGGCGATCGCGAGCGGTAAGCCCTGGTCGATCGATCAGTTTACGGTGATCGTGCACAACTTCATGTCGAGCCACGAGCTGCAGACCGACGAGGGCAAGGAGCGCCTCGAGGCCTGCAACTTCAAGGTGCCCGTGCACGGCCGCATGGTCTCGATGTGCGAGCTCAACGGCACCGATATGCGCAAGGATCTCAACATCAGCGACCGCGAGCGGCTCGTAACGATCAAAGATCCGGCCCGTAAGGCAAGCTGACCTTTGCTGGCCATTCGCGAGGCCGCGCGCCTGCCCGCCCGAACCCAAGGACCATCATGCGAATTTCACTGACGCTTCTTTTGCTCGCGATCACGGCTTGCGGCGGCGTGGTCAAGCCGGAGATCACGATCCCGGTCGCGACCCTCGACGCGATGACCGAGTTCGATTACGCGCTGTGGTCCGAAGTGTTGAAGACGCACGTCAATACCCAGGGCGAGGTCGACTATCCAACGCTCCTGCAGAACCGCGCGCCCCTCGAAAAGTTCGTCTCGCAGCTGGCCGTCATGGGGCCCAAGACCCGCCCCGAGCTGTTTAAGACCGAGCAGGACAAGCTCGCCTATTACATCAACGCGTACAACGCGCTGACGATGTTTAACGTCCTCAACCGCTACCCCGATATCAAGTCGGTGACGGACGCCAAGGTCAGCTTCTTCGTGCTGACCGAGTTCGAGTTGGACGGCGACGAAGTCGATCTGCGCGCGCTGGAGAATGACATCGTCCGGGTCGAGTTCACCGAGCCCCGCATCCACTTCGCGCTCAACTGCGCCAGCGTCGGCTGCCCTCGCTTGCCCAATGAGCCCTTCCTGCCGGCGACCCTCGAAGCGCAGCTTGAGCGCGAGGCACAGCAGTTCTTGCACGAGAAGCGCAACGTGAAATGGGAAGGCAGCACGGTCTGGCTCAGCGAGATCTTCAACTGGTACAGCACCGACTTCAAGCCCACGCCCATCGACTGGATCCGCGCCAAGGCCAAGCCCAACCTCGACCTGCCGGCCAAGGCCGCGGTGAAGCACCAGGCGTATGACTGGCGGCTGAACGACTCGACGCGCCTGTGATCGCGTTGGCGATCGCCCTGTGCGCGCCGCCGGCCGCAGCGGACGCACCGGTCATCGCCGAGACGGCACCGATCGCGCACACCATCACCGGTGCCCTGATCGTCAACCCTGCCGGCCTGTTTGTGCGCTACGATCTCACGATCCCGCTTGCGGACGGCTTCTCCGTCGGCTTCCTGAACAACTGGCAAGTCTACGGCAACGGCGTCGGCATCCAGCTGCGGTGGCAGACTGAGCCGGGATGGTTCGAGACGCATTTGGACCTGTCCACTGAACCCGGCATCTACCTGCAGCGCCCGCCCGGCGCGCGGATCGGCGCCGAATTGGACGCCGGTGCCGAGGACGGCGAGCGCACGTTCGGCTGGCGGCACAACGCCACCTGGCAGACCAACGTCAACATCCGCACCGGCGCCTGGTGGCTCTACAGCCGCACGACCCTGCTGTATCGACTGCGCAATTTCGTCGAGGCCGACACATTCGGCCGCATGCAGATCGGCGACGAGCGGTCGATCGAGCAGGCGACCGCCGTTATGCGATCCCTCGTACGGTGGCGCGACGGTGGGCGCCTTTGGGCCTACCTCGAGTACACCGTCGGCGGGGTGCTCGACGTAGGGACGCGCCCGAATCGCCCCTCCGCGGGCCTCATCATCGAGGGCTGGCCGTATGACGGCGCGACCCTGAATCTGGACGCGTTCTATAGCGTTGCAGCCGGCTCCCTGGCGGGCCCGGGCCTGATCGCCGCTTGGTGGTTTCGCTGGTAGGGTCGGCCCCGCTATCCTACGCTGGTGTCTTGATCGTCTGACAATCGCCCGTCTTGCTCGACGCCGAGTCTACTCGGCCTCGGCGACCTGACGTTTTGCAAATCGAGGAGAGCTGATCGTCGTGTCTTTGGTGTGCCCCCGCTGTCAGATCGAGCTGTCCCTTGAGGCACCGATCTGCCCCACCCACAGCTTGCACGGCGTCTCGCATAGCGCGCTGTCGCGGGGCGAAGACGCGCCGTTGCTGGGCTATGTTGTCGACGACCGCTTCGCGCTGATCGACTACATCGGCGGTGGCGGCATGGGCGCGGTCTACAAGGCCAAGCAGCTCTCGGTTGACCGCATCGTGGCGGTCAAGGTGCTGCACGCCTCGCTGACGGCGACCCGGGAAGATCGGCGCCGATTCGAAGACGAGGCCCGGGCGATATCGCGGCTGCAGAGCTCGCATACCGTGACGCTCTACGACTTCGGGCTCGTGCGCGACGGCCCCCTGTGCAACCTGGCGTTCATGGTGCTCGAGTACGTCGAAGGCGAGACGCTGACGCGGCGCATCCGTGCGCAAGGGCCCATGCAGCCGGCGGCGGTGGTGTCGATCCTCGATGGGCTCGCGGACGCCCTCGACGAAGCGCACGCGCACGGCATCGTGCATCGCGATCTCAAGCCCGCGAACATCTTGCTGTCGTACGATCACCGCGGCGAGCCCAAGGTCAAGGTCATCGACTTCGGCGTCGCGCGCATGGGCGACGCGAGCCACCTCACCCAGACCGGCTTCTCTGTCGGCACGCCCAGTTACATGGCGCCCGAGCAGTTCGACTCGGCCGGATCCGAGAGCATTGATGGCCGCGCCGATGTGTACGCCCTCGGGGTGGTGACCTATTTGCTGTTGACCGGGCGCAAGCCATTCATCAGCAAGAGCGTGCTCGAGTTGGGGCGAATGCACCGCCAGGATCCCCCACCCCGGCTGCCTGAGGGCGTCGACGATGCCCACGCCGCGCAGGTTGAACGGGTCCTGCATCGCGCGCTCGCCAAGCATCCCGAGGCGCGGTTCTCAACCGTGGGCGCCTTCGCCCGCGCGCTGGCCAAGGCGCTCGACGGCGCCGAACCGTCCTTCTCGAACGTCGCGCTCCCCATGGCGATCCCAGTCTCGCTGGCCGGCCCGACGCGCGAGATGCACACCCCGACCGAGTCTTTCGTAGGCATGCTTGAGGAGCCCGCGCGGCGCCCTCGGTCGTGGCTGCCTCTCGCGCTGACCATTGGCTTCGGCGGACTGCTGGGCGCCGTGTTGGCGCTGACCATGCTCTCCCCCGACGCGCTGGCACCGACCGACGCTGGCCTGCTCGCGGCGGGTCGACCGGCTCAATCGGCTCAACGGGTCGCGCTGCCGCCCGCACCCCATGCGCCGGCGGCTGGGTCGACCGTGAGCCAAGCCCCGGCGAGCCACGCCTCGTCGACCCGGGCTGCGTCGACCAAGATGCCCACCAAGACGCCCACGGCCATCGCGCCCCGAACCACCGCACCCGCGAGCCGCCCCAAGTCGGTCGCGTCGGCGAAGCCCCGGCCCGCACCCGTCAGCGTCGCGTCGAAGACCCCCACGCGTCGTCGAGCGACTCGGCCGAAGCCGTCGACCGACGCCCGAATTCCCAAGCAGCGCGAACGAATCGCCACCGCGCTCGCAGCCTGTCGCTGTCGACGCGCGCGCACCGCGCTCACTGAACTCTCTGAAATGCGCGGCAGCACCTCGGCCGTCCGACGCCTGAGCGCGGCGGTCAAACGGTGTTTCGTCCCGGACGTCGACGAGGTCTGCGTCGACGGCAAAGTGCAACTGCGATGAGGTCTCGATGAAGCCAGGGTGGCTGTTTCTTCTCGGCTTGCTGTTTCTTCTCGGCTTGACTACGCCGGTGTTCGCCAAAGACGCCAAGGCCGATGTCGCAACCCTCGAGGCCAAGGGCCGGGCGGCGTACCGATCTGGCGACTTCCAAACGGCGGCCGACGCCTTCGGTGCGTTGCTCAATCGGCTGCCCGCGGGCGACCGAGCCCGCGCCCGAATTCAATACAACCGGGGGCGAGCGCTGCAACAGGCTGGCCAAGCCTGCGTGGCTGCCGAGGCGCTCTTCGGCTACCTGTCGAATCCCCAGTCCCAGGTCGCCCGCGAGGCGCGCCGCCGAGCCAAGGCCGAAGCCAACCTCGACGAAGCGCGAGCCAACTGCACGCAGCTCGCCGATCCCGTCGAGCCGCCGCCACCGGTCGTCGAGGCGCCCGTCAAACCTGAGCCGCGCGACCGCGGTGCATTTGTCGTCGAAGCCGGCCTGGGATCGGGCCTCTACGTCACTGACGGTGCCGAGCGCGCGCGCACGACTCTGCTGGCCGGGGCGGGCTGGGCCCGCGGCGCCTGGGTCTTCGATCTGATCGCCGAGTTCGCCCTCGAGACGCCCGACGGCGCCGACACATTGGCGATGATCCGTCCGGGCCTGCGCTGGGCTGTCAGCGACATGACGTATTTGCGGGCCAGCGCGCCAATCCTCATCGCCCCACTCACCGCCCTGGGCATGCAAGCGGGCGCGGGGGTGGTCTGGCCGCAAGACTCATCGGTCGCGGCCTTTGGCGAAGCGGGCGGCCTGGTGTGGTTCTCGTCGCCCGTGCAGGTGACGATCGAAGCGCGACTCGGCGTACAGGCGACCTTCTAGGCAACCGCCGTCGCTCTCGACCGCGTCCATCCCAGATCCGCGTCAATCCCAGATAGACAGCCACGTCACGCCCTACCCGCCCTGGGGGCGGGTCAACACAGCATCATTCTCGCGTCATCGAACCGTCACGACGACACTTCGCGAAGGCCGCAAAACTCCCATTGACGTGCGCCTGACGCCGGCGAACAACCCGGGCTCGGTAGACTCCCCCATGGAGGCTCCATGCACGCCCCGATCGAGGCGATCCGTCAAGCGCGCCTTGCCCGCGACCCCGACTTAGCGCGTCGCCT
>JBNMOZ010000140.1:0-10634 GCA_051276005.1 Bradymonadia bacterium
CCACCTCTTCGTCCAGCTGCGCACCCGGTTCATCACCGACCTGATGCGCCGCGTACAGGCCGACGGGCCCGATGGCGATCCCCTCGATGTCGGCCTCGACGTGCTCTGGCAGATCTTCTGCGCGCCGCGCTTGCTGGGCGTCTTCGAGCTGTACCTGGTGGCCCGCACCGACGACGAGATCGCCGCCGTGCTCACCCCCGTGATCGCCGAGCATCAGGCCGGGATCACCCAAATTGTTGTGCAGCTTTTCCCCGACAAGATGGACCAGCGCGCTACGCTCGAGCCGCTGCTGTGGGCCATCCTCAACACGCTGCAGGGCGCCGCGCTCATGCGCCACGTCAACCCGACTGCGTCTGAGCGCCCCCTCGAGTTCGAGTTCATCAAGTCCATCGCGCGTCAGACTCTGGGCGCGCCGACACTGCCGAAGGAGTTCGCATGAACGTCTTGCTTTGGGCCATCCCCGGCTTCGTCGGCGCCATGACGATCGAGTTTCTGCTTCTGCGTCGAGACACCGAGGCGGTGGGCTATACCGTCAAAGACACGGCCGCCAACCTGAGCATGGGGCTGGGCTATCTGACGCTCTCAGCGCTCACCGGCGGCCTGCTGATCTTCATGCACGGGGTGGTCTTCGAGTACCGCCTGTTCGAGATCTCGATGGCCGACCCGATCGCCTGGGTGGCGATCATCCTCGTCGATGACTGGTGCATGTACTGGTATCACCGCGCCCATCACGAGGTTCGGTTCCTGTGGGCGGTGCACATCAACCATCACTCTGCCAAGAGCTACAACCTGTCGACCGCGCTGCGGCAGGCCTGGGGATCGCCGCTCACCAGCCCGCTGTTCTGGATGATCATGCCGTTGCTGGGGTTCCCGCTCGAGATGGTGCTCATTCAGATGGCGGTCAACCTGCTGTACCAGTTTGGGCTGCACACCGAGGCCGTCGACAAGTTGCCGAAGTGGTTCGAGTACATCTTCAACACGCCCTCGCATCACCGGGCCCACCACGGCCGCAACGCGCGCTACCTCGACTGCAACTACGGCGGCATCTTCATCTTCTGGGACCGCATGTTCGGCACGTTTGTGCCCGAGACCGAGAAGGTCGACTATGGCATCACGACGCCGCTGGAGAGCTACAACCCGCTGCTGATCGCGAGCCACGAGATGATCGCAGTGTGGCGCGATGCGGCGGGGGCGGACTCGTTGAAGGAACGCGCCGGATACCTGCTGCGGCCACCAGGCTGGAAGCCGGGCGATGATTCGCAGACCGCAAAGGGCATGAAGCGGGCGTTGCGAACCGTCGAGCCCCCAATGGCGGCCAAGACCTGATCCGCCAGTCATTTGGGGGGGCAGTGCGACCCTCGATCGTCCGTCGTGGCGCAACGGATCTAGCGGCCGGCTTCGACGAGCCCTGCACAGACGCCGCCGACTGCAGATCTGGCTTGTGTCGGAGAGCCAACGCGACACAATCTGCACAGAACGATGCAGCCTGGGCTGCCCAACGGGATACGAGTGCGCGAATGGGCCGACTGAGTCGGTGTGTCCCGCAGTGAGACGAGTTGCAGGTCTATCAGGGGCATGGTGGGCCGCAGGGCTGCTGCAGATTTCGCAATGAAAACAGGTGGGTAGGGTGGGGTATATGCAGCCATGGACGCAGGTCGCCGCCGGGACTCGGTTGTGGCGATTCGCCATTCTCTTTCAGGTCGCCGTCGTACTGATCCTGGCGCTCGCGGGCGTCGTCATGACGGCTGGGGCGCCGGGGATCCTCAGTTGGGTCGTCATCTTGGGCGGCCTCGTGATGCTGGTGCCGCTCGCGCTGCACGTACGCATTGGCATGCATTTCAGGCTCGGCCCCGACTTGGGCCAGCTGCGCGCATGCGGCACCGCGTACCTGGGCCTCGCTGGGACTCAGGTTCTGCTGACCTTGCTGCCGTTCGTGATGGACGACCCGCACACGGTCTCCACCCTCACCTCGGTGTCGGGCCTCATTACGGTTGGCATGGTCGTGCTGGGATTGAGCATCCAATACATCTGCTTGGGCCAGGTCGACGCCGTCCTCGCGCAGAAGGCCAAGAGCCTCATCTGGTGGCTCGTCGGGTGCTGCATCGGCGTTGTGGTCTGCTTGCTGATCCCCTTGCTGCTTTTGGTTGTGGGCTTCGCGTTCCTGTTCTGGCTCAACAGCTTGACCAAGCTGCTCAAACGGTCGGCTGAGCTGTACGGCGGACACACAGACACCGTAGACGTCTTCGACTGACCGCGCCTCGACTGAGCTCCCGCAGTGAATGGACCCGCCGGTCAGTTTCCGCTATAACCACGCGCAGATAACGCAGCGCGTCATAGGAGCGGATCGATGGCCAACTTCTTCAAAGACAACACCGACTTGCAGTGGTACGTCGAGCACGGCATCGAGTGGGCCGAGCTGGCCGGCGTCATCGAAGCCGACTTCCGACAGCCGGACGGTTTCCGCTCCACTGGCGAGGCCGTCGAGTTCTACCGCGACGTCTTCGAGCTGGTGGGCGACTTTGCCGCCAACCAGATCGCGCCCAAGTCGGCCGAGATCGACAAGGTGGGCGTGCGCATCGAAGACGGCGAGGTCTACATGGCCCCCGCCGCCGACAAGATCATGAAGAAGGCCGCGCAGTTGGGCCTGCATGGCGTCTCGGTGCCGCGCAGCATGGGCGGCATGAACTGCCCCATGATGGTCTACATGCTCAACAGCGAGATGCTCGCCCGCGCCGACGTCTCTTTGATGGCCCACATCGGCTTTCACGGCGGCATGGCGACGGCGATGATGCTGTTCTCGGTCATCGAGGGCACGGCCGAGCTCGACCTTGAGGCCGGCGAGGTCAAGGCCACGCGCTTCGACAAAGAGATCGCCGAGATCGTCGCCGGCAAGGCCTGGGCGTCGATGGATCTGACCGAGCCTGACGCCGGCAGCGACCTGGCGAAGATTCGCTCCAAGGGCGAGCAGGACGCTGACGGCAACTGGTTTGTCACCGGCCAGAAGATCTTCATCACCTCGGGCCACGCCAAGTACCACTTCGTGCTCGCGCGCACCGAAGCGGCCACCCAGAGCGATGATCCCCTCGCCGGGCTCAAGGGCCTGTCGATGTTCTTGGTGCCGGCGTTCAGCGGCCGCGGCAAGACCAAGAAGTGGCACGCGACCTTCGAGCGCGTCGAAGAGAAGCTCGGCCACCACGCCTCGCCCACCGTCGCCATCAACTACGAGCGCTCCCCCGCGCAGCTCATCGGCGAGCGCGGCGAGGGCTTTCGCTACATGCTCTTCTTGATGAACAACGCCCGCTTGGCGGTGGCGTTCGAGAGCCTGGGCATCTGCGAGGCGGCCTATCGCATGGCCCGCGACTACGCCGCCCAGCGCCCCAGCATGGGCAAGACGATCGACAAGCACGAGCTGATCGCCGAGTACCTCGACGAGATGCGCACCGACATCCAGGCGCTGCGGGCCATCGCGATCCAGGGCACCTTCCACGAAGAGCTGGCGCAGCGGTACCGCTTGGCGGCCGAGCAGTTTACGACCGAGGGGGGGGCCGGCGACGATGAGATCGCGCGGGCCCGGTTCGAGAAGCTGCGCAAGACCCACGCCCGCAAGGCGCGCGCGCTGACGCCGCTGTGCAAGTACTTCGGCAGCGAGACCGCCGTCGACATGGCCCGCCAGGCTGTCCAGATTCACGGCGGGGTGGGCTACACCACCGAGTACGGCGCCGAGAAGCTGCTGCGCGACGCGATGGTCATGCCGATCTACGAGGGCACCAGCCAAATTCAGGCGCTGATGGCCATGAAGGACGCGCTGGGCGCGGTGATGAAGAACCCGCAGCGCTTTGCCCGCAAGATCGCCCAGAACACCTGGCGCACGCTCTCAGCGCGCGATCCGATGGAGCGGCGGGTGGCCAAGGTCGTCGGCTATTCGCTCAGCGCGCAGCGGCATCTGATTCAGCGCACCGCCACCAACAAGCTCAAGGGTCTGGGCAGCGTTCCGGTGATGAAGTGGAGCAAGACGCTGACCGAGAACTGGGATCCCAAGCGCGACTTCGCCTTCGCGAAGCTGCACGCAGAGCGCTTGATCAAGCTGCTGATCGACGCAGCGATCGTCGAGACGCTGTGGGCGCAGGGCAAGATTGATGCGTCGCGGTTGGTGATTCTCGACCGGTTCTTGGAGCGCGCCGAGCTGCGCGGCAAGCACCTGCTCGAGCGCATCGCCACGACGGGTGATCGCCTGCTCGAGCGCTTGGCCGAGGACGCCGCTGAGGACGCCGCGGCCGAGTCTGCGGAGGGCTGAGACCGGGGCGGAGGGCTGAGACCGGTGGAGGGCTGAGACCGGGGCGGAGGGCTGAGACCGGGGCGGAGGGCTGAGACCGGCGGAGGGCTGAGGCCGGCGGAGAGCTAGACCCGGTCGGGCAGGGTGATGTTGTACTTCTTCATCAGCCGGTACACGTGCCGCCGGTCGATGCCCGCCTCGCGCGCCACGCGGCTGATGTTCATCTCATGGGTTTCGAGCAGCTTGATCAGATAGTCGCGCTCGAACACGGCGACGATCTGTTCTTTGGCCTCTTTGAGGCCGGTCCCCGGATCCATCGCAGGCGCTTGCGCGGGTCGATGCGCGGGGCGCCCCAACCGAGCCTGCATGTCGCCGGGCAGATCCGCCGGCTGGATGACCTCGTCTTCGGCGAAGGTGGCCGCCCGCTCGACCACGTTGCGCAGCTCGCGCACGTTGCCGGGCCAGTCGTACGACATCATCATATCGACGGCTTCAGGGCTGAAGCGCCGGGCCACCATGCCGCCGTCGGAGCGGCGCTGGATCAGCTCGTCCAAGAAGTGCGTACAGAGCGTGTTCAGGTCTTCGAGGCGATCGCGCAGGGGCGGCAGCGTCAGGCGCACCTTGGCCAGGCGATAGAACAGGTCGCGGCGAAACTTACCCTCTTCGACCAGCTGCGCCAGGTTGCGGTTGGTGGCCGCGACGACCCGCACGTCGACCTTGATGGTGCGCTCGCCGCCCACCCGCCGAATCTCGCCGCTCTCGAGCGCCCGCAAAAACTTGGGCTGCAGCGTCAGGCCCATCTCGCCGAGCTCGTCGAAGAAGACGGTGCCGCCCTCGGCCCGCTCGAAGACGCCGCGATGGGTCCGAATTGCGCCGCTGAAGGCGCCCTTCTCGTGCCCGAACAGCTCGCTCTCGAGCAGGTTCTCGGGGAAGGCGCTGCAGTCGAAGATCACCAGCGGACGCTGCGCTCGGCGACTTGAGTCGTGCAGCGCGCGGGCGACCAGCTCCTTGCCGGTGCCCGTCTCGCCCTCGACCACCACGCTGAGCTCGCTGGGCGCGATCTTGTCGATGATCCCGTAAATTTCGCGCATGCGCGGCGCGCTGCCGATCATGTCGCCATAGCTGCCGCGGGCCATCGGATAGACCTTGAGCGACTCGACCATCGGCTGAAACCGCACCAGCGAGTTGCCGATCAGCACCTCGACGTTGGGGTAGAGGAAGGCCTCGCGGATGCGCAGGTTCGAGACGTACGTGCCGTTGGTGCTGCTGTGATCAACGAGCAGGTACTCGTCTGCGATCCTTCGGATTTCGCAGTGATGCCGGCTGACCGTGTTGTCTTTGAGCACCAGATCGTTCGCTTCGCTGTTGCCGATGCGCACGATGGGCTTGGAGACGACCAGCTCGACGCCGGTGTTGGGGCCGTCGATGACCACCAGCTTGCACTTCTCGACCTCGATGGTCTCGGGCAGATCGCCGACCTTGACCTCGATGGTGCGCTGGCGATCGTCTTCAGGGGTTTCGGGGGGCAGGCTGCTGATGCGGGGCGGCTGTGACATGCGGCGAGGCTACCGGAGGGTCGGTACGGCGGCAAGAAAGCTGAGACATGGAAGTACCACTGAGCTGTTTGCCGCACAGCGTCATGCTGCATGCGTGTCACACACGCTCTACCTGTGCAGCCAGCGCTGGCCGCTGAGGTAGACCTACGGTGAACGGGAATGGGATTGGTGCGTCTCGCGCTTGACGCACTGCCGCCCGCTGGCGATGTTCGCCGCGACCCATGACCGATCCGGAGCCCCTATGACCCGCGCACTCCTCGCCCTGAGTACTCTGAGCGCCATGACCGCGCTGGCTGTCAGCGCTCAGTGCGTCAGCGCCCAGCCCGCCCCCGCGCCGCTCGCCCCCGCGCAGCCGGTCAGCGCCCAAGCCGGCCCGAGCGTCGACGCGGTCGTCGCGGGCATTCAGGCGTTCTACGCCGAGGCGACCGACCTCAAAGCCAGCTTCACCCAGACCTACACCTACAAGATCTACAACCGCACGAAGGTGTCGAACGGCACGGTCTTCTTCAAGAAGCCCGGCAAGATGCGCTGGGATTACACCAGCCCGTCCAAGAAGATGTTCCTCTCCGATGGCAACACGCTGTGGGTGTATGAGCCCGAGGAGAATCAGGCCTTCAAGCGGGCGCTCAAGAGCAGCCAGTTGCCGGTCGCGCTGACCTTCATGACCGGGCAGGGCAAGCTCGCTGACGCCTTCAACGCCACGCTGCTCACCAGCAAGAAGGCCGATGTGCTCAAGGTCAAGCTGGTGCCCAAGCTCAACCAGGGAGACTACAAGGCGCTGGTGCTGACGGTCGACGCGACCACGTACGCGGTCAAGGCGAGCACCGTCTTCGATCCGGTGGGCAATACGAACTACGTGGTGTTTGGCGGCATGAAGACCAACGTCGGGCTGCCCGACGCCGGCTTCGTCTTCACCCCGCCCGCGGGCGTCCAGGTGATCACGGGCGCGCCCAGAAAGCGCTGACCGAGGGTGTGATCAGGCGCGTCGACGGCGCCGAATCAATACGAGACCTACCAGAGCAAGCCACCAGGGCGCGGGCGCGTCGCTGACGCTGACTGCGCAGCCATCACTGCCGCCGCCGCCGCCATCAGAGCCGGCATCGGTGGACGCGTCTGCCGCGACGCCGCCGTCACCCATCACGCCACCGTCACCGCCGCCTTCGGGCTCGGGCTCTTCGCCCACCGGCGGGATGGGCTGATCGGGATCGCCGCCGTTGATGCCGAGGCTCTCGCAGGCCTGACCCGGCAGAGGCGGGTTGGTCTCGAACGGGTTGGGCTCGGGATAGGCGAACATGCACTCCTGGCCCTCGCAGCCGCGCGGGCAGGGCTCGGGGATGACCAGGTCGATGCAGGCGACGTTGTCGGGATCGCCGCGCTCGCGGCCCCATTCATCGAGGATGACCACGTTGAAGCAGTCGCGACGGGGCAGGGGCGCATAGAGCACCTCGAAGGTGACCGGGCGGATCGGCACGCCGGTGCCTGTCACGTCGCGCGAGCCGGGCTGAACGCCAATGGCCACCCGGGTGTTGTCGGCCTCGAGCGCGATGGGCTCGCCGGCTTCGTCCAGCGGCGTCGTGCTGGTGCGGAAGAGCGCGTACGACAGCTCAGCGCGGTTGAGCGGCTGAAACTCCATCTTGAGCCTGAACTTGCTCGACACGAGGCAGGCGGGGTTGTTGGCGTTGACCGCCTCGTAGGGTCGATCTTCCGAGCAGGTGTCCGAGGCGAGCGCGACCGAGCGCACGCCTTCGAAGGCGTCGGCGTCGATCGGATCCATGCCCCGGTTCGAGGTGCGGAACTCGAAGATGTACTCCTCGAACGCCGGCAGCGACGGGTTGGGCGGTCGCACCACCACGCGATAGTCTTCGCGCTCTCCCAGCACCGCGATCGGATCGATATCGACGATGGTCAGCGCCTGGGCGGCGTTCTCGACGATGGTCAGCGGCGTGTGAATGCGCACCTGCGCGGGCACGAGCACACCGTCGAGCGTCTGCAGCTCGAACTGGGCTTCCACCGGGCACCACGCACCGCCATAGGCGAGTCGGACCGATGCGTCCGTCGGCCAGCGCGTGGCCAGTTGGTCACTGATGGCGACGTTATTGGGCTGCGTCCACCCGATGCTGACGTTGGTCGGATAGCACTGCTGGGCGGCCACCAGACCGGGCCACGCCAAGCCAAGCGCTACGACACTCAGGCCGAATTTCATCTTCTCTCCCCCAGGCTGATGCTTCATTGAGTTGGGCGCATGGTAGCGCCTTTGCGCCGGCTCTCACCATGATCCCTCACCCCATCCAGGCGGTTTGCCCGAAGCGCTCGATGAGCGCCGCGTCTAAAGCTGCGCCTTGTGGGGTGCCGGCCAGGTAGGCCTGCGCGTCGCGGTAGGTGGCAGCAGCCGCGTCGGGGGCCGCCTCTTCGAGCAGCGCCAGCAACGCCGGCAACGCGCGCTCGTACAGGCCCGCGTCGTCGGTCTGCTGGGCGATCTGCAGCGCCAACGTCAGGTTCTGACGGGCGCGCCCCCGGTGCTGATGGCCATGTTCGGACTTGCCCAGCACCAGCGCGGCCCGACCCAGCAGGGCTTGGGGGATCGGCGCCGCCTTCGAGTCGCGCATCAGGGCGCGCAGCATCGACCGCGCCTCAGCACCGTCGCCGATCTGGTCGAGCAGTTGGGCGCACATCAAGCGGGCGCGGCTGAGCAGGGCGGGATCGCCCAGATGTTCGGCGCCAACCACAGCGTCGGTCGCGATGCGGCGGGCGCTCTGATGATGGGCGGCTTCATGGGCAGCCGCTTGGGCCTGCAGAAGCCGCGCGATGACCTCGACGTCGGTCGCCCCGAGTTGAGCGGCGGCCTGGGCGGTGCGATGGGCGACCAGGGCGACGGTGCGCGTGTCGCCGCGCGCGATGGCCCGCGCCTGAACCCGCCGGCCCGCCAGCTGAATCAACGGCAAATCGGCCTGTATCAGCGCGCGATCGAGGGCTGAGCGCCACGCCGCGTCGGCCGTCTCAGGATCGAGCGCTTCGGCCATTTGCGCGGTGAGCGCCCACAGCCGCGCGCTGAGGGGGTGCTGCATCTCTTCGGCGATGGCGGCCGCCTCGGCGACGACGGCGCGCGCCTCATTGAGGCGGGCGGGGATGTCGGCCAAGCGCGCATGCGCGTGCTCAAGCGCGGCCTGATGTTCGGCCCATTTGCCCTGCGTTGCGCCCGGAACCGGATCGCACAGGCTCGCTTCGAGGGCGTCGATCAGCGGCACGGTTGAGTCGAGCGTGGCTTTAGCGGCCATCCAGGGGTCGTCATCGGCCAGCAAGGCGCCGACGGTCTTGAGTCGACTCAGCAGCTCCGGGGTGTCACCGATGTTCACCGCCAGCTTCGCGAGCGCGTCCTGCATTTTCTGGCGATGTTGGGCGCCTTGTCGCAGCCGGCGCCGGGCGGTTTGCAGCTGATGACGGACGACACCCAGGCTCGCCTGCGCTTGCACCATCGCCGGTTTGAGCCGGTCGATCAGCTGATCGGGCGCGCCGATACGATCCCAGAGCGTCGCGATCGGCGCGCCTTGTTCGAGTATGTCGGCGAGCGCCGTCAGCGCCGCGGCATGGGTCGGTTCATGGTGCGCGGCGAGCCGAAGTGCGTCGAGGTCGATGGCATCGAGTACGCCTGCTGGGATCCGCGGCCCGGGCGTCTCCCCCGGGCCCGACGTGTCACTCACTCGCCAACTCCGCGGCCGCTTGCTCATGGCGTGTCCGCCAGTCTTGCAGCGCCTGGAACTCGGCGTTGAAGGCCTGGGATTCCTGCTCAGCCGTTTGCCCGTGCGTGTCGCGCTCCATCAACGCTTGCGCCTTTTGCCGCTGAATCTCGTCCTTGATGGCCAACTCGGAGGTGTGCTTGTCCTCGAGCGCCGTGATGTCCCCGCACACCTGCGCCTCTTGCTGTGCCCGCGCCTGGATGGCGGCGTCGATGAACGCGCGTTGTTGCGTCGAGGCGTCGGCCCCTTGGGCAGTGCGTTCGGTGTTCTCGCTCGCCGCCAGCTCTTGCCCGCTGTCGACCTGATTGCCGGCGTCGCCGTCAGGCGGTGTCGGTTGATCGTCGAGCGAATCGCCGCTGTCGGCCAATCGGGTGATCAATTCACTCACAATGCCGCCCGCGGGCTCGCTCGACGCAGCCACATCGCCGCCGCCTGCGGCGAGCTGGCTGGCGCGATCGGTTTCGGTGCTCGCGGCGGTGCTGAGCGGCTCCGTCATCGACTGGGCCTGCACCACGATCGGGGCGCCGCTCTCGGCGATAAGAGCCGTCTCGGCCGCGTGCTGCTCGACGATTTGCTCAGCGACGAAGGCGCGATAGGCGCGGGCGTGGGCCAACTGGTATCGCTCGAAGGCTTCCAAAGCGGACTGGCGTCGGGCGGTCAACTGGGCGGGGTCGCTGGGCGGGCCGTCCTGCAGCATCATCTCGATGTGCACGCGGCGGTCGCCGATGGCGAGCAGCTTGTCGCGCGTGGCGGTGCCGATCCCAATGCCAGCCTGTCCGGTGACCCGCGCAGCGAGGGCGTCGCCCATTGTCGGGTTGCCCTGCGCATCATCAAGCTGCGCAGCGCGCATCGCGGCGACGTCTGCGCCGCTGGCTTCGGCCAGTCGAATCACAGCGTTGACGGCGCCCGTCTTCTCCAACAGCCACTGGCCCCACACCGCGTTCGATGACCCGATGCCGCCCGTCGCGTTGGCGGATGATCCCCGCGACGTGGCTCCATAATGTGCGTTGCCGCTGGCGGCGCGCACGGCGTCGGCCTCGGCAGTGCGAATGCCGTCGTCCGTGGTCGTGA
>JBNMOZ010000141.1:0-10604 GCA_051276005.1 Bradymonadia bacterium
ATCGGACTCTTAATCCGCAGGTTGAAGGTTCAATTCCTTCATGGCCCACCGCTC
This sequence comes from Bradymonadia bacterium, assembly GCA_051276005.1. Classification (GTDB taxonomy): domain Bacteria; phylum Myxococcota_A; class Bradymonadia; order UBA7976; family UBA1532; genus JBNMOZ01. The sequence continues at coordinate 55 of JBNMOZ010000141.1, forward strand.
GAGGATGCACGCAGAACGCCCATGGCGCCTGCCGCATCTTCGCTCGAACTTGCGCCCTCGGCGCCCTTTTCTTGACGCGCACCACCCCGACCGATATCCGTTAGTACGCCCAGCGCTTTACCCGCTTGGGCCTTCGCGACTCCCGACTTCATGGGCCATTAGCTCAATTGGCAGAGCATCGGACTCTTAATCCGCAGGTTGAAGGTTCAATTCCTTCATGGCCCACCCCATACCCCTCCGCCCTCAAGGCGGAGGGGTATATCCACACTCTGCGAGGGTGGCGGAATTTGGTAGACGCACTGGATTTAGGTTCCAGCGGCCTTGGCCGTGGGGGTTCGAGTCCCCCCTCTCGCACCCGACCGATCGACGCATCGCGTCGCCGTGACGCCGGCCTCGCGCTGGTGAGCGCTCGACCGATCTTCGCGTCGGCACCCCTGCTCCGAATTCGCGACCTCAAAACCACCCCGCGGCGCTCATTGCCGCGCTGCATCGGATGATCCGTACCATGCACATGGAGACCGAAGACCTCAGCCCCGTCCGCAAGCGGGTGCGTATCACCGTGCCCGGCCCCCGCGTCGACGCCAGCTTCAGCTCAGCCTACGCACAGATCGCCAAGACGGCCCGCGCGCCGGGCTTCCGCCGCGGTCGCATTCCCAAGTCGTATTTGGTCAAGCGCTATCGGCAGGACGCCGTCAGCGACGTCGCGCGCGCCCTCCTCAACGAGGGGTGGCAGAAGGCCTTGGACGATTTGAACATCGTCCCAGTGACCGAGCCCGACATCACCGCCGACTCCCCCGCACAGGGTAAAGAGTTCGTCTTTACTGTCGAGGTCGAAGTCGTGCCCCAGATCGATCTCAAGCCGTACGGCGATCTCAAGGTCGAAAAAGAGGCCTGGACGGTCCCCGACGACGTGCTCGAGCAAGAGCTCGGCCACCTCGCTGAGCGCGCCGCCCCCTACAAAGAGATCAGCGACCGCGATGTGGTGCAGACCGAAGACCAGATCATCTTCAACTACGCCGGCAGCATCGATGGCGAGCTCTTTGACGGCGGCAGCCAAGACGACGCCGAGCTGATCATCGGCAGCGACCAGTTCATCCCGGGCTTCGAAGAGCAGCTTCTCGGCAAGACGGTCGGCGAAGACACCACCATCGAGGTGACCTTCCCCGCAGACTACGCCGCGCAGCTCGCCGGCAAGGTCGCCAGCTTCGCCTGCCACATCAAGACGATCAAGGCGCGCGTGATCCCTGAGATCGGACCCGACCTGGCCGAGGCCGTCGGCGAAGACGACATGGACGCCGTGCGTTCCAAGATGCGCGAGCAGATTCAGCTGCATCATCAGGACGGCGGCAACAAGAAGGCCCGCGCAGAGATGCGCACGGCCCTCATCGCGCAGTACGACTTCATCGTACCGCCGAGCCTGATCGAGGCGTCCGTCGAGGATCGCCGCAACGACTTTATTCGCAAAGCGGTTCAGGACGCCGAGACCAAGGTCGAAGACGCCAAGGCCGCCTTTGAAGCGCAGCTCGACGACATGAAGGCCACCGCCGAGAACGAGGTCCGCGTGACCCTCACCATCGACGCCATCGCCGACACCGAGAGCATCGAAGTCGACCCGATGGAGGTCAACGCCGCCATCGAAGAGATCATCCGCAGCATGGGCCGCTACGGCTCACAAATGCGCCAGATGTACCGCGATCCGAATCGTCGAGCAGGTCTGCGGCGTCAACTCCGCCACGATAAGACGCTTGATCACCTGCTGAGCCAGGCCGATGTGACCGTCGTCGACAAGGTGGTGCCCATGCACGACAGCGACGACGATACACACGACCATGGTGAAGAAGGCGAGTCGGGCGAGTAGCAGGCGACAGGCCGTCGGGTGTAGTCTCCCGACTGTGCTGGCCCCCGCGCCACAAACGCAGCACCGGTCGCCTCGGCCGGGACAACGCAAGGAGCTCTGGATGTCGACCGATTGGATGACCCCGCACGCCCTCATTCCCAACGTCGTGGAGCAAACCCACCGCGGTGAGCGCGGGTGGGACATCTTCAGTCGCCTGCTCAAGGACCGGATCATCTTCCTGGGCACGCCTATCAACGACCACATCGCCAACGTGGTCACGGCGCAGTTGCTGTATTTGGAGAGCGAGGATCCCGAGAAGGAGATCGCGATCTACATCAACTCGCCGGGCGGCGTCGTGACGTCGGGCTTCGGCATCTACGACACTATGCGGCACGTCAAATGCCCCATCAGCACCATCTGCTTCGGGCAGGCGGCGAGCATGGGCGCGTTCTTGCTGTCGGCCGGCACGAAGGGGCGGCGCTTTGCCCTGCCCCACGCCCGGATCATGGTGCACCAGCCCCTCGGCGGCGCCCAGGGACAGGCCAGCGACATCCAGATCCAAGCCCGTGAGATCCTTCGCATGAAGGACATTCTCAACAAGTGCATGGCAGATCATACCGGTCAGACCATGGAGCAAATCGAGCAGGACACGGACCGCGATCGCTTCATGTCGGCGCTCGAAGCCAAGGAATACGGCCTCATCGACGAGGTCATGTTCCCTGAAGGCGCCAGCCAAGACTGAGTGGCGGGTTGAGCCTGAGCCACCAGCCAAGACTGAGTGGCCGGCTGAGCCTAAGTCACCGGTTGCGACTGAGCGACCAGTTGAGACTGCGCGATCGAAGACGACCGCGCGAGGCGCCGGTTGGCTCACGCTGACCGGCGCGTCCCCGCGCGTGGCCTGACGCCGAGCGCGTCCAGATGGGAGAGACAATTGGCCTCTAAACGCGACGAGAAAAGCACCCTGTGCTGCTCCTTCTGTGGCAAGTCCCAGAAAGAAGTGAAGAAGCTCATCGCGGGGCCAAGCGTCTACATCTGCGACGAGTGCATCGCGCTGTGCAACGACATCATCACCGAGGAGCTTGAAAAGGGCGAAGGCCCCGCCGGCGGCATGAAGGTGCCCAAGCCCAGCGAGATCAAGTCGGTCCTCGACGAGTATGTCATCGGCCAGGAGCGCGCCAAGAAGGTGCTCTCCGTCGCCGTGCACAACCATTACAAGCGCGTCGACAGCCGCAGCACCCGCGACGACGTCGAGCTCAAGAAGAGCAACATCCTGCTCATCGGGCCCACGGGCAGCGGCAAGACGCTGCTTGCGCAGACCCTCGCGCGCATCCTCAACGTGCCGTTCTCCATCGCCGACGCTACCAACCTCACCGAGGCGGGCTATGTGGGCGAGGATGTCGAGAACATCATCGTCAACCTGCTGCAGGCGGCCGATCACGACGTCGAGAAGGCCCAACGCGGCATCATCTACATCGACGAGATCGACAAGGTCAGCCGCAAGAGCGACAACGCCTCGATCACGCGAGACGTCAGCGGCGAAGGCGTGCAGCAAGCGCTGCTCAAGATCATTGAGGGCACCACCGCCAGCGTGCCGCCCAAGGGTGGGCGCAAGCACCCTCAGCAGGAATTCCTGCAGATCGATACGACCAACATTCTGTTTATCTGCGGCGGCGCCTTCTCGGGCCTCGACAAGGTGATTCAGAAGCGCACAAGCAAGTCGGTCATCGGCTTTGGTGCCGACGTGAAGGGCAAGTCCGACATGGACCTGTCCGAGCTGCTGCGCGCGGTGCAGCCCGAAGACCTCATCAGCTACGGGCTCATCCCGGAGTTCATCGGCCGGCTGCCGGTGACGGCGACGCTCAAGGAGCTCTCCGAGGACGCCCTGGTGCAGATCCTCACCGAGCCCAAGAACGCGCTGGTCAAGCAGTACAAGCGCCTGTTTGAGCTCGACGGGGTGCAGCTCAAGTTCACGCCCGAGGCCCTCAACGCCGTGGCGCGCAAGGCGCTCAAGCACAAGGCTGGGGCGCGCGGACTGCGGGCGATCCTCGAGTCGAGCATGCTCGACCTGATGTACGAGATCCCCAGCGAAGCCGCCAACGGCGAGCTGCACATGACCGTCGGCCGGATCGATATCCCTGAAGGTGAGCGCCTCGTGGCGAGCCCCAAGGGCAACGGATGGTCGGGCGAGCAAACGCGTCGCTACCTGCACGTGCTTGAGGGCGAGGCCGAGGTTCGCGTCCGCATCGGCGGCGCGACGCAGGCCCATCGAATCGGTCCCGGTACCACGATCATCCTGCCGGCAGGCGTGGCGTTAGAGAGCCCCGAACCCGACTCGACGGGCCTCGTTATCGACGCGCTGCCCGTCGCAGCGGGACGCACGCTCGATATTCCAGCCGCGAGCGCATGCGAGATTGTCGCGCTCAGCGGCGAACTGATCGCGTTGAACGTGTCCGCCATGACGTTCTCGGCCACGGTCCGCAGTCCAGACGACGACGACGCCGAGACCGAGCCCGCACAGACCGCCTGATACCGGCGACATTCTCGGGGCCGCTCGCAGACGATGAGAGCGCTGGTCGCATTCGGTTTGGCATCTTTCTCTAGGTCAACTACGGTGGGGCATGTTTTTCAAAGGCGACGACGACACGAACTCGCGCACACTCCCGCTGCTGCCGTTGCGCGATATCATCGTGTTTCCGCATATGGTCGTGCCCCTCTTCGTTGGGCGCGAGAAGTCGATCAACAGCCTCGAAGATGCGATGGCGACCAGCAAGGACGTGCTCCTTGCAGCTCAGCGCATGGCCAAGACCAACGACCCGACGCCTGAAGACATCTTCGACATCGGCACGGTAGGCACGATCATTCAGCTGCTGCGCCTGCCCGACGGCACCGTCAAGGTGCTCATCGAGGGCAAACGCCGCGCAAGGATTACGCGCTATCTTGAGACCGAGCCGCTGTTCCGCGTTCAGGCCGAGCTCATCACCGAGACGCCCGAGCGCACCGGCGAGTTGGAGGCACTGATCGAGCAGGTCCGCGCCACTTTCGAGAGTTACGTCAAACTCAACAAACGCATCCCGCCCGAGATGCAGGTCCATGTGGCCAGCATCGACGATCCGGCCAAGCTCGCCGACAGCATCGTCGCCCACCTCAACCTGAAGCTGACCGACAAGCAGTCGATTCTTTCGACGTTCGACCCCACCCGCCGATTGGAACGCCTGTATGAGCTCATGCAGGCCGAAATCGAGATTCTTCAGGTGGAGCGTAAGATCCGCTCCCGCGTGAAGAAGCAGATGGAGAAGAACCAAAAAGAATACTATTTGAACGAGCAGATGCAGGCGATCCAGAAGGAGCTCGGCGAGCGCGACGAGTTCAAGAACGAGATGCAAGAGCTTGAGGAGCGCGTCCGCGCCAAGCGGATGAGTGAAGAAGCGACGGTCAAGATCCAAAAGGAGATGGCCAAGCTCAAGATGATGAGCCCGATGAGCGCCGAGGCGACCGTCGTGCGTAACTATATCGACTGGGTCCTCAGCCTGCCCTGGTTCGACGTCACCGAAGATAAGAAGGACATCGACGAGGCTGAAGCCGTACTCGACTCCGATCACTACGGCCTCAAGAAGCCCAAAGAGCGCATCCTCGAGTACCTCGCCGTCCACAGCCTGGTGTCGAAGATGAAGGGCCCGATCCTCTGCCTGGTCGGCCCGCCCGGCGTCGGCAAGACCTCGCTGGCGCGCAGCATCGCCGAGTGCATGGATCGCAAGTTCGTGCGCATGAGCCTGGGCGGCGTGCGCGATGAGGCCGAGATCCGCGGGCACCGCCGCACCTACATTGGTGCGCTGCCAGGCAAGCTGATCCAGAGCCTCAAGAAGGTCGGCACCAACAACCCGGTGCTGCTGCTCGATGAGATCGACAAGATGAGCACCGACTTTCGCGGTGATCCCTCATCGGCGCTGCTCGAAGTCCTCGATCCCGAACAGAACAACACCTTCAACGATCATTACCTCGATCTGGACTATGACCTGTCCGAGGTCATGTTCATCACGACGGCCAACAACCGGCACCAAATCCCGTTGCCGCTGCAGGACCGCCTCGAGATCATCGAGCTGTCGGGCTACACCGAATACGAGAAGCTGCAGATCGCCCAGCGCCACTTGCTGCCCAAGCAGATGGTCAACCACGGTGTCGACGCCGCGCAGATCGAGTGGACGTCATCGGCGCTGCAGCTGCTGATCAACCGCTATACGCGCGAGAGCGGCGTACGCAGCCTTGAGCGCCAAATGGCGTCGGTCTGCCGCAAGATCGCCAAGGACATCATCAAGGATCGCGGCGAAGGCGGCGCCATCGAGGACTTCAAACTCAAGATCACGACGCGGCAGGTGCAAAAATATCTGGGCGCGCCGCCCTACAAGTACGGCGTCGTTGACGCGACCAACGTGATCGGTCTGGTCAACGGACTCGGTGTGACCCCATGGGGCGGCGATCTGCTGCAGTCCGAGTGCTCTGTGGTGCCCGGTAAGGGCAAGCTGATCATTACCGGCCAACTCGGCGACGTGATGCAGGAGAGTGCCCGCGCTGCGTTAAGCTATGTGCGCAGCCGTGCTGCTGATTTGGGCCTCGAACCCGATTTCTACCAGTCTGTCGACATCCACGTTCACTTCCCCGAGACCATCCGCAAGGATGGCCCGTCAGCGGGCGTGACGATGGCCACGGCCCTCGTCAGCGCGTTGTGCAAGCTGCCGGTGCGCTACGACGTCGCGATGACGGGCGAGATTACGCTGGGTGGCCGGGTGTTGCCCATTGGCGGCCTCAAGGAGAAGGTGCTCGCCGCCAAGCGTGGCGGCATTCGAACCGTCCTGATTCCTGCCGACAACAAGAAGGACATCAAGGACATCCCGCAGGCCATCCGTAAATCGATGACGATCATCCCCGTTGCGCACGCCGACGAGGTCTTGCAGCACGCGCTGGTCTTTGAGAATGAATTGTGGCGTGGACGTGCTGCGCGCGAGATGGACGCCAAGGCGCGGCCGCCGCTTAATCCGGGGCAGACTTCGCCCCGCGCCTGACGAATCTGATTCACAGCGGAGTTGGTTGCCGACTGCGCGTGGCCTCGATATAAGGCCCACAAGCTAAAAGCCCACACGGGCGACTATGGGCGGGTAGCTCAGTTGGTAGAGCAGCGGCTTTACATGCCGCCGGTCGCAGGTTCGAGTCCTGTCCCGCCCATGCGCTATATTGTCGGCATGCGAAACCCCCGCCTGCGTGGCCCATATTTTCTGGGCCTGACTCTCCTTGTTCTAACTCTCCTCGCGACCTCAGGCTGCGACCCCCGCGAGCCCGTCAGTCGCGGCACCCTCCCGCCGGGCTTGCCTGTCGACGACGCCGCCCCCCCTCCCCCCGATATGGGCCCGACAGATGTGGGCCCGCGCGATGCTGAAGCGCCACCCTTAGACGTCATGGGCTTCGAGGCGCCCGATGAGATCACCATCGGCACGTACAATCTGCACAACTTATTCGACCTGGTGGACGACCCAAACAACGACGAGGGCGAGTACACCCCGGGCGGTCAATGGAACGCCGAGCGTCTACAACAGAGAGTCGACGAGTTGGCTCGGGTCTTCCTCGTGTTGGACGCCGATATCGTGAGCGTAACCGAGGTTGAGACCGAAGACGCGTTGGATACTTTGGCCGACGCCATCAAGCGCGTCGGTGGACCCAACTACGCCTATAGGGCGATCTCGGGCTCTCGCAACGGTCGAGGCATCCGTATTGGCGCGCTGAGCCGGTTTCCCATCATTCGGTCGGGCGGTCGCCCTGTGGGCATCGACCACGACTGTGAGGGCGAGGACGGGCCCGTCACGCTCGACAGCTCTCGCCCCGAACCGCGCCCCATCTTTCAGTTTGAAGTGGACCTCTCCAGCGACGGGCGCAGCGACATCGTGCTGTTTGGCAATCACTGGAAGGCCAAGAGCAGCAGCTCTTGGCCTTGTGATGACGACGAACACCGCATTCGGTCGGCGCGGCAGTTGCGGGGCGTCATCGATGAGTTCATCGCCGAGGATCCCAACCGCGCCGTCATCGGCCTGGGCGATCTCAACGCCTTCGAGTTCGAGGTGCCTGTGCGCCAGATCATGGGCGCCGAACTCGACGAAGCGCAGGTGGCAGTGCCGGGCGGGCTGTACAACGCCTGGGGCGACGTGGGCGTGACCTACGCGAACGGCAATCGGCTCAACAACGCGACGAACGCCAGCTACAACTTCCGCGGCGACTGGACGCGACTCGACCACATCCTGATGACCGGCAATATGCATCCTGAGCGCGGCACGGCGCCGTGGCGCTGGGTGCCCGGCACGGGCAGCAACCTGCATGAAAATTTCATGTTCGACAGCAGAGGGCGTCCGCAGACTTGGTCGTTCAGCAGTGGGCGGGGCTTCTCAGACCATCTGCCGGTGCGGATCACGTTGAGCCGGGCTGAGTAGGCGCTGGCAGGCCAGACACGACAGGTGCCCGCAACGCGCCCTTGAAGGCGAGAGAAGAGATGTCCCGGCGCGCAGACGCCTCGCTGCGCAGCGCCCTGGGTCCAGCCTCGGACGGAATTTACGGCAGCCTATGGCGGGGCCCAACCGCCACAGACACGAACGCGCCAAGCGGCGACGAACGTCGGCGCTCGCGCCGCGCCCTGAGTCCGAGCACCGCGACCTTGAAGAAAGAAAAGCAGGTCCGAAAACAAAAACCCCGAGAACTTACGTTCTCGGGGTTTTGGCGGAGTCGACGAGACTTGAACTCGCGACCTCCGGCTTGACAGGCCGGCGTTCTAACCAACTGAACTACGACTCCGCAGTTGGTGAGCGGATTTATACAGGGCGATTTGATGATGATCAAAGGAAAAATGACTGCAATCCAGATTTGGCGTTCTCTGCGCGGTGACAATCCGGTGCAAGTCCTCGCGGCACAGTCACTCTTGCGTTTGCACGGCGCGAACAGCGAACTCTGGGCGCTTGAAGACGCCGTGCGCGATCGGGCTCTGCAGTCGATTGTAGTCCGCGACATGAAACGCGCAATTGATCGAGCGAACCTGGATCGACATGCCGCCGTCGCCGAGATTGACCGCGCCATCGATGCCGCCTTCTCGCCGATCGCAGCGATCGACGATCCGGGCGTCGTGCTGAACTCGGAGTCCATCGGGCAGATGTGCGACAGGGCGTCGGTGTTGGTGCTCAAGCTGGACGCGCACATAGGCACGCCACGAGAGGCCGGCGTGCGACGACGCATGCGGCTGCTGACGTGCTGTCTCGACCGGATGTTGGCGGCGTTGGCCGCTGGCAAGGCGCTGCCGCAGCGCTTCGACGAAGCGAAGACCTACACGGCTTAGCCGGACACGCGCAGGTCGTGTCTGGCATCGCGTCTGGGCTCATATCGCGTCTGGGCTCATATCGCGTCTGCGCTCAGATCGTGTCTGCGATCAGATCGTGTCTGCGCTCAGATCGTGTCTGCGCTCAGGTCTCGTCCCAGCGCTGGACCAGCTCAGCCATGACCTGCTTATTGATCTCGCGTGGCTTGGAGCCGCGACTGCCGCCCACGAGGCCGTCACGCTCCATCTGGTCGACGATACGCGCCGCGCGGTTGTAGCCCAGCGAGAGACGGCGCTGCAGGTGGCTGGTGCTGGCACGGCCATCACGCAGGACGGTGCGCACAGCCTCTTCGTACATCGTATCCTCGTCGCCGCCCTCGTCTTCGTTGGCGCCCTCCTCCATCGCGGTGAGGATCGACTCGTCGAGGTAGTCGGGCGCGCGCTGCGCCTTGATGAAGTCGACGACCTGATGAATCTCCTCTTCGCTGACGAAGGCCCCGTGCACACGGTCGAGTCGCGAGGTGCCTGGCGGCAAGAAGAGCATGTCGCCCTTGCCCAAGAGGTTCTCGGCCCCCTGCGTCGAAAGGATGGTCCGGCTGTCGATGCCGCTAGAGACGCGGAACGCGATCCGCGTGGGGAAGTTCGCCTTGATGACGCCCGTAATGACATCGGTCGACGGTCGCTGCGTCGCGAGGATCAGGTGAATGCCCGCCGCACGCGCCTTCTGGGCGATGCGCGCCACGCAGTACTCGACCTCTTTACCCGCGACCATCATCAGGTCGGCAAACTCGTCGATGACGACCACGATGTAGGGGATCTTGCGGGGCTCTTCGCCCAGCTCAACCGCCAGCTGCGCCGTCGTGCCCTCGGTCTGCGCCGCCAGCACCTTGCGGTTGAAGCCGCGCAGGCTGCGCACCCCGGCGTTCTTCATCACCGCATAGCGGCGCTCCATCTCGTCGACGGCCCACTTCAGCGCCAGAGACGCCTTCATCGAGTCGGTCACGACCGGGAGCAGCAGGTGCGGCACGCCCTCGTAGATGCTCAGCTCGAGCATCTTGGGGTCGACCATGATGAAGCGCACGTCGTCGGGCGACGCATGATAGAGCAGGCTCGTGATCATGCAGTTGACGCCCACCGACTTACCCGAGCCGGTTGTCCCGGCGACGAGCAGGTGAGGCATCTTCGCGAGGTCGGTGACCGACGCGTTGCCGTGGATGTCCTTGCCCAAGGCCATCGGCAGGGCCAGCTTCTTGTCGCGGAACGCGTCCGAAGCGATGATCTCTTGCAGAAACACCATCTGACGCTTTGCGTTAGGCACCTCGAAGCCAACGACGCCTTTGCCTGGGATTGGTGCGACGATGCGCACCTTGA
>JBNMOZ010000142.1:0-10594 GCA_051276005.1 Bradymonadia bacterium
GTGCGTGTGGCAAGGGCTACAGCGCGCGCTATATGGTCATCGAGGCCATCTGCGGGGTGCTCATCCTGGCGCTGTTTCGAGCGGTGGTTCTCGAGTCGACAGCCGAGACGTTCACGAAGAACCTGATGCTCTGGGGCTGGTTTCAGACCCTCATCTACGGGCTCGTGGTCATCACCTTCATCGATCTGGCCGAGACGTTCATCCCCGAAGAGGTCACCATCCCGCTGCTCATCGTGGGCGTCTGCGGGCCGTTCTTTTTGAGCGTGCCGCCCCTGCCGCATGTGTGGGGCGCCCTGGCCGGCGGCGGGGCGATCCTGCTGATTTATGCGGTCGGGTTCTTGATCTTCCGCCGCGAAGCGATGGGCCTGGGCGACGCGATGCTGCTCGCCGTCATCGGCGGCTTTCTGGGCTGGCGCTCGCTCCCATTCATCCTCTTCGCTGCGGCCGTGCAGACGCTCATCGCGGTGGCGGTCGCGACCCTCTATTCGCGGGTGACCGGCAAGCAGAGCGGGTTGACGCTGACGACCGAAGAGCTCGACGCGCGCTTTGGCGAAGAAGAGCGCTTCGCCGGCGCCGGCTCACACCTGGCCGTGCCCTTTGGGCCCTTCCTCGCCATCGCCGCCCTCGAGGCCCTCTTCTTCGGTCACGATCTGCTCTGGCAGCTCGCCGAGGCCATCGTCGGCTGACGTCGCCAACGGCAACCGAATGGCGAAGCAAGCCCCGCTCTGCGACGACGCGACCAGCGCCAAGTCGCCCCCCGACTCCTCGATGATGCGCTGGCTGATCGCCAAGCCCAGGCCGGTCCCCTCACCCACGGGGCGCGTGGTGGTGAACGGCTCAAACAGGCGCTCAGCGATGTCGGCTGCGATGCCCGGCCCATCGTCCTGCACCCCCAGCCGGGCGCTGGCGCCATCCATCGACACGCGGCACGTCACGGTCGTCGCGCCGGCCTCGGCGGCGTTGAGCAGCAAGTTGACGATCACCTGCCGCAGGCGCCCCGGATCGGCCCAGACCGCCGGCGCCTCGCCCTCGACCTTGACCTTGACCTCACGGAAGACCTGCTGATACCGCACCAAGGCCTCCGCGGCGGAGACGCTCTTGCGCAGGTCGACGCGACGCGGCACGCCCGTCGCAGGTCGGCTGAAGTCGAGCAGCCCGCGCAGCGTGTCGCGAATGCGGCCCAGCTCTTTGTCCATGCGTGTCAGCAACTGCGCCTGCAACGCTGGCGGTGTCGGCTCATCGGCCCGCAAGTACTCCACGTAGCCCAGCACCGCCGCGAGCGGGTTGCCGATCTCATGCGCCAAGCCCGCCGCGAGTCGACCCACCGTCGCGAGCTTCTCAGCGCGCACCAGATCATCGCGCGTCGCCTCGAGCGCCCTGATCGTCGCGCCCAGTTCGGCGTTCTTCGCGTGCAGTCGGCTGACCAAATCGCGGAAAGCCTCGGACAGCCGCGCGACCTCCGAGGGGCTGGCCTGCACGGGCACGTCGGCGCCGTCCCCCGCGGCCGCGACCGCCCTCGTCAAGGCCTCGATGGGCCGCACCAGGTACCGCCCTCCCAGGTAGATCCCGAACAGCAGAATCGCCAATAGGTCTGCGAAGATGAACAGCAGCACCGCGCGTTGGCGCGCCGCGACGGCGGCCTGAAGACCAGCCGCGCTGAACTGAATCGAGAGGATGGCGCGTCGCCCATCGCCCAGACGCACTGGGCGCGCGATGCGATGCTCTGCTGCCGCGCGCAGGGTTCGGCGGCCAACCCGCGCGCCTTGCTGCACGTCGGCGACCTCGGGCCCCAGCGCGAGGGTGCCCTGCCCGGCGAGCCGGTTGAGCCCACCATCGTAGAGCGCCGTCGCGCGAACGCCGTCTTCACCGGGATCGGCAGCGAGCACGCGCGTGAGTTGGGGCATGCAGATGGTCATGTCGCGACAGCTCGCTTCGACCTGCCGCGCGATGCCGACGGCGCGGCGCTCGAACTGGCCGATGAGCCGCGAGGTGGTCTCGCCGCCCACAAGCTGCACGATCACGACGCCCGCAACGCTGCCCGCCGCGACGAGCAACCCGGTCAATCCAATCGCGAGCAGACCTCGAATGCCCATGCCGCGACACTACCCCTTTGCGCCCCGCTTCGCCCCTTTGTGATCGGGGGGTTGCGAGAAAAACGCGCGTCGCGGGCAAAAAAGGTGCGACACGCCCGCCGAACGACCGATGGGGAACTTGAGGCCGACGTTCTCAGCCGGCCCAAGCCCCTGGAGTCTAAATGCACCGTGCCCCCAGCCCAACGCGACCGCCCAGCCCGACCCGGCCGCCCAGCCCGACCCAACCGCCCACGCATCACCTCAATCCGCTCCCCGACCTGCCACCGCCGCCGCGCGCGCTGCCGACGATCGCGGCCGCTCTGGGCCTCAATGCCCATGAGACTGACGTGCTCTGGGCCGTCGCGGCCCCCGCCCTGAGCATGGCGGTGTTTCGCCTCTATCGCGCCCGCTGGCCGCAGGGCCCGTGGCCGTCTCTCGAAGCGGCCTGCCACATGGCGTGCGGCGACGGCGACGCCCGCGCAGCCATCGCGCTCACCGCGTCGATTCGACACGACTCGCCCCTGACGCGGTGGGGCATCACCACCCTCATGCCGCGCGTCGCCGGACGCACTGCGGTGCGCGTCGCCCCCGACGTGCTGCGCGCCCTCGCGGGCCGAACCCCACTCTTCCCCACCGTCTTGGCGGGCGCGGCGACGCTGATGCCCTTGGGCGTTGGCTGGGCCACCGGCCCGCAGTCTCGCCTGGCCAGAGCCCTCGCAGCGTTGCACGCCGGGACGCTGCGCTGGGTGTATGTCGCGGCCGAGCCCGTCGACGGTGTGCACGACGCGATCGCGGTCGACCGCCCCACCCTGGCCATCGACACCGCCGCGCTCGCGCCCGTCTTCACGGAGCCCTTGCGGGTCGCCGCCCGCGTCGCCCGGTTGCGACGGCTTTGGCTGCTGATTCGCGCGACCCCCCAAACGTGGCCCCGCATCGAGCAGTGGGCCCGCACCGCCGCGGGTCCGTTCATCATTGAGGCGCCGCCGGCCTGTGTTCCGCGGGCCGCCATCGACATGTGCAGCGTGCGCGCCGAAACGCTTGATGTGCAGGCCCGATGCGCCATTTGGCGCGCCGAAGCAGACCCGGCGATGGCGCAGCGACTGGCGAAACGCTACCATCTCGGGCGGGCGGCGATTCGCGCAACTGTTGACGCTGTGCGGCTGCGGGAGGAGCCCTTGAGCGTGCTCTCCGTCGAGGCAGAGCTGGCCCGGCGCGGACATCGACTGGTCGTATGAGTCGGGCTGCCGCACGCATCGCGTCGAGCCGGGCCACCTGCAAAGGTTGGACTTGGTTCGCGCAATCGGGTAGTTAGTAGCGTTGAATACTGGAGACAACCATGGCAAAGACCCGACCAACCATCACAAAGCGCCTGCGCGAAAAAGCTCGGATGGAAAAGCGGATGCGCAAGGCTGAGCGCAAGGCCGAGCGTGACGCAGAATCCGAAGAGCGGCTCGACGACGTGCCGGTCGGCACCGATCCCGATATCGCTCACATCGTGCCTGGCCCCCAGCGGCCCGCATGGATGGACTTCGTGCCCGAGGACGAGCTTCCCGAAGAGGACTAGCCTCTCGCACGCTTGACGCCGCGCACGCCCTCTCGCGCGCCCGCCACCTCGCGTCGCGCGCCCCCCGCCCCCAACTCTTGTAGCCACACCCCAACTCTTGTAGAGGCCCCTTGCACCGAGGGGCCCCTTTACTTGAAATGGCGCTTCGCATCAGACGGAGGGCCGCATGACCAGCACCAAATCCGACAGCATCGAGTCCGGCAGCATCGAGTCCGGCAGCATCGAGTCCGGAAGCATCGACTCCGGCAGCATCGACTCCGGCAGCATCGAGCCTCGCTCGAACTTCCTGTCATCGATGATCGAGGCGCACCTCAAAGAGGGCCGCTACCAAACGGTCGTGACGCGCTTCCCGCCTGAGCCCAACGGCTACCTGCACATTGGCCATGCCAAGTCGATCTGTCTCAACTTCGGCCTCGCGAAGCGGTTTGGCGGGCGCTGTCACTTGCGCTTCGACGACACCAACCCGCTCGCCGAAGACGTCGAATACGTCGAGTCGATCCAAAACGACGTGCGCTGGCTTGGGTTCGATTGGGGCGAGCACCTCTACTTTGCCAGCGACTACTTCGAGCAGATGTATACCTGGGCTGAAGATCTGGTGCGCGCGGGCAAGGCCTATGTCGACAGCCAGACCATCGACGAGATCCGTGAAGGCCGCGGCTCGCTGACCGAATCCGGCACCGCCAGCCGCTATCGCGAGCGCAGCGTCGCCGAGAACCTCGATCTCTTCGGCCGCATGCGCGCCGGCGAGTTCGCGGACGGCACCCACGTGCTGCGCGCGAAGATCGACATGAGCAACCCGAACATGCTCATGCGAGATCCGCTGCTCTATCGCATTCGCCACGCCCATCATCACCGCACGGGCGACGCCTGGTGCATCTATCCGATGTACGACTTCGCCCATTGCCTCGAAGACGCCATCGAGCACATCACCCACTCGATCTGCACGCTGGAGTTCGAGAACAACCGCGAGCTGTATGACTGGCTGATCGACAACGTCGACGTGCCCGCGCGGCCGCGGCAGTACGAGTTCGCGCGCCTGGCGCTCAACTACACGATGATGAGCAAGCGCACCCTGCGCACGCTGGTCGAGCAGGGCACGGTCACCGGCTGGGACGACCCGCGCATGCCGACCCTCGCGGGCCTGCGGCGGCGGGGCTACACCCCGTCGGCCATCCGGTTGTTCTGCGACCTCATCGGGGTGAGCAAGGCCAACAGCCGCGTCGATTTCGCCAAGCTCGAATATGCGGTGCGCACCGACCTCAACCCCGAGGTGCCGCGCGTGATGGCCATCGTCGACCCGCTCAAGGTCGTGATCACCAACTACCCGGCAGCCTCCCAAGACCCCGATCAGGTAGAGCGGCTCGACGCGTCGCTGTATCCGCATGACGTGCCCAAGGAGGGCAGCCGCGCCGTGCCGTTCGCCCGCGAGATCTACATTGAGCGCGACGACTTCATGCGCGATCCGCCCAAGAAGTACCGGCGCCTGGCGCCCGGGCGCGAGATTCGCCTGCGATATGCGTACTTCGTGACGTGCCAGTCGGTCGTCGAGGACGCCGATGGCAACGTCATCGAGGTGCATTGCACCTATGATCCAGCGACGCGCGGGGGCGCCGCGCCCGACGGCCGCAAGGTCAAGGGCACCATCCACTGGGTGGCCGCACCGACGGCTGTGCCCGCAGAGTTTCGGGTGTACGACCAGCTCTTCGCGGTCGAGGTGCCTGGCGGCGATGACCTTGAGCAGCAGCTCAACCCGGCGTCGCTCACAGTGCTCCGCGGCGTGGTCGAGCCCAGCATCGCGTCCGATGCGCCCGGCACCCGCTATCAGTTCGAGCGGACCGGCTACTTCATCAGCGACACGACCGACTCCAAGCCGGGCGCGCTCGTCTTCAACCGCATCGTCGCGCTGCGCGACAGCTGGGCGAGGCAGACCCCGACAATCGCAAAGGCCGCGACGCGCGCGGACGTGACCGCGTCATCTGCGCCGTCCAAGGGGCCCGACACCCGGCCCAAGAAGCTGTCCAAGACCGAGATTCGCGGGCGAATTCGCGCACAGGATCCCGACCTTGCGGCGCGATATGGGCGATATCAGGCCGAGTTGGGCCTCGAAGAGGGCGACGCCGATCTGCTGAGTGGCGACACGGCGCTGGCCGACTTCTTCGAGGCTGCGCTCGCGGCGTACAGCGCGACCGCCGCGGTCACGCGCTGGATCGTCAACGAGGTGATGCGCGTGACCGACGACGGCGACGTCTCGGCCCTGCCCTTTGGCGGCGCCGCGGTCGCGCGGGTAGCCGAGCTCGTAGATGAGGGTCGGTTGTCGGCCACTGCCGGCAAAGAAGTGATCACGATCCTGGCGACCGAGGGCGGCGAGCCCGACGACATCGTCGCAACCCGCGGGCTCGAGCAGGTCAGCGACGAGGCGGCCCTCACGAAGGCCGTCGATGCCGTGCTCGCGGCGAACGCCGGCCAGGTCGCGCGGTTCCGCGACGGCAACCCGCAGCTGCTCGGGTTCTTCATCGGCAACGTGATGAAGGCGACCGGCGGCAAGGCCGATCCAAAGCTGACCCGCGCGCTGCTGCAGGCCCGCCTCAACGGCTGACCCGGTCAGTTGGCCCGCCTCAAAAGCTGGCCCGCCTTAACGGGTGGCCAGATCAGCTGATCCGAAGGCGGCGCCCTCAGAACTGCGTGTCGTTTCGAACCGACAGCGGTTCGGGCAGGTCGATCTCGCCCAGCGTCTCCAACAGATCGATCTCGATGGTGCGTGACAAGGCGTCGATGGGGATGTCGTTGACGAGCCCCTCAAACGGGTTCTCGCTCCAGTCCGTCACGCGATTCCACACCAGGAACACCCAAGACAGCACCGCGCTGATCGGCACCCCGATCCAGGCCGCGCGGGCGCCGGTGGTGAAGAGCGGCAAGATGCCGAACGGCACCGCGGTCACGAAGAGGAGCACGAACCACCCGTTGACGCTGACGTACTGCCGGGGGAGCGGGAAGTTCTTGATACGCTCGCACTGCCCCTGCAGCGTGTAGAGCGTCTCGATCAGCCGCGCGATCTCGACATGCCGAAAGTCATCGATGCGATCGGCGGCGTGCATCGCAGCCACGCGCTCGGACTGCTTCGCGAGCAGCTGCGTCGCGGCGTTCTTGCGTGCCATGACCCAGGCCAGCTCATCGGGCGCCAAATACGGCTGCATACGCGCCTCGAGCACCGGCGTCGACATGTCTGCCGTGCCGGCCTGACGCCGAATCTTCTCGGCCACCCGCGTGCTCATCTCCCACGGCTTACGGCGGCGCAGCAGGGTGCGCAACGCAGCCAGCCAGGCGATGTGCCGGTTGACCAGCTCACGATGAATGCCCGGCGCCGTATCAGCGCTGTCGGCGGCGATGAAGTCGCGCGTGAGCACCCCCCAGGTGCGGCTCGTATTGACGATGCCACCCCAAATTTTGCGCGCCTCCCAGAGCCGACCGTAGGCGGAGTTGCCCTTGAAGCCCAGGTAGAACGAGACCGCCGTGCCCAGGATGCTCAACGGAAGCGTGGGCAGGGCGATGGCATGCCAGCCCAGCGCGTAGTACGCGACGAGGATGACGCTGGCCCAGGCCATCGGGCCCACCAGCAGCATCCAACTCCAGACCAGACCCGCATGAAGCGGATAGCGACGACGTGTATACATGGCGCCAATCTGCCACGGTTGGAGGCGCGAGAGAACCACCACCCAAGCACCTCGACCACCTGGACCACACATGTCATACACGGCGCCGCAATCACCTCGGCTGAGGCTTTGAACACCGAAGACCCCGCGGTATCGCCCGACGCTCCGACCCTCGATCCTGCCTACTATTGGACCAACCTGCGCGTGGTCCTCGACATTGTGCTGGCCACCCAATCCCATGTCTTCGGCCACGCCGAGCGTGCCCAACTTCTGCAGTGGCTCGATCTGCCTGACGCCGCACAGCAACTGTATGCGCGGCTGCTCCAGCGCCGCGGGCCGAACTTTCGGCGCGCGAGCCTGCGCTACCCCGAGATCGACGGGATCGACGCGGCGATCGAGGCGTTGCATCTGGCGGGCTTCGTCGACGCGCGCCCGGCGCTGTCGCCGACCGAGCAAATCAGCCTCTTCACCGTCCCTGAGCTGCGCGCCATCGCGCCGGAGCCGCCGCCCAGGCGCCTGCGCCGCGATGCCTTGGTGCGCTGGCTGCTCGAGTTTGATGAGGCCGAGGTGGCCCGCCGATTGGCGCGCGCAGATGGCATCGTTCAACGCCGCGCCGCCCCCCTCTTCTCTCGCGCCCAGGTGCTCTTCTTCGGCAACCGACGCCAAGATCTCAGCACCTTCGCGCGGGTGGGCATCGAACAGCTGAGGTACGCCGCGTACCCCGTCGACCGCGCGCATCCGCTCTTTGCAAATCGGGCAGACTTCGACGCCTATCTGGCCGCTGGCCAACGCTGGGACGCCGCGTTCGAAGCCCGCATCGCCAAGAACGACCCGCTGTTGGTCAGCCTGGGCGCGGCCGCGGCCATCGATCTCGTCGATCGCACGGAATGTCGGGGCTGGCGAGAGCGCGTCGATCCAGCGCGCGCAGACTCGCGGGTGGTCTATCGCGCGGCGCGTGCCCATGAGCGCCTCGGTCAGCCGACGTCGGCGATCGCCCTATATCGCCTGCTGGTAGAGACCTGCCGGCATTCGCCGACGGCCGCCCATGCCGGCGACCGACTCGGGCTCTTGATGCATCGCGCCGGCGACACGCTGGGCTTTGAGGCGACGCTCGCGCCGCTGCTCGCCGATCCCCGCCTCAGCGCGCCCAGCCAACGACAGCTGCGGCGCCGCCTGCGTCTCATGCGGCTGGGGCCCGATCCCCGCGCTGACGATCCGCCGATCTCGGTACGCACGTTTCACTTCGAGCAGGTGGGCCATACCGGCCCCAAGGCGCTCTACGCGCTGCCCAACGGCACCACCGGCACGGTCGAAGAAGCGGTCCTGCACGCGCTCGGCGATGACGGCGTGTGGTGCGAAGGCAGCCTGTACAGCCTGCTCTTCGCGCTGCTCTGCTGGGACATCATCTTCGCGCCCCTACCAGGCGCGTTTCAGCACCCGTTTCAGGATGGCCCGGTCGATTTCGGCACGGCCGGCTTCCACGCCCGCCGCGCGGCCCTGTTCGACGTGCGGTTCGCGGAGTTGGCGGGCGTCGATCTCGGTCAGCGGGTCGGCGCCGCATGGGATGAATATGTGGGCCTCGCGTGCAGCGGCGTCGCCTGGGGACGCTTCGAGAAGGCGCGGGTGGTGCGCGCGGCCGCCGACCTGGGGGTCGGGCTGATCCACCTGCTGCGTCGCTTGGCGCTGCATCCGGGCCGCCACCGCTCAGGGCTGCCTGACCTGCTGGTCTGGCCTCGCGGCGAGGACGGCCCCGTGCTCATCGAGGTCAAAGGGCCCGGCGATCAAATGAGCGTCGAGCAGACGCTCTGGCACAGCTGGCTGCGGCGTCACGCGGTCCCGATCTGTGTCGCGCGCGTGTCGCGCGCCTGATGGCGGTCGAACGACAGGTGCGCAAGAGGGTGCAAGAGAGAGCAAGAGAGGTGGTCGCCGCCTCACGTCAGCCCTGAGGCTGTCGCAGACGGCGCACCGTGTGGCCCAAGCGGGCGGGGCCCTCAGCCGCGAGCGCGGCGGGCCACCTGAGGCTGGTTTGCCTTACTTGATGGGCGCAGCCGAGGGCGACACGCAGTCACCCGAGCGCGAGACCACGACGAACTGCACGCGGCGGTTCTGAGCGCGACCCTTGCGGTTCTTGTTGCTCGCGATGGGGCGCTCTTCGCCGAAGCCAACACTCTCAAGGCGGGCGCCTTCGATGCCCTTGCCCATGAGGTACTCACGCACGGACGTGGCGCGCTTCTGCGAGAGTTCCTTGTTGTAGGAGTCCCTGCCGCGGTCGTCGGTGTGGCCCTCGACGCGAATCAAGGTGATGAACTTGGCGTTCTTCAACACCGAGCCGACCTCGTCGAGCAGGTCGAAGGAGCGCTTCTTGATCTTCGCCTTGGCGGAGTCGAAGTAGACCTTCTCGCTGATCTTGATCTCTTCACAGGTCAGCTTGACGCGTCCGCCCTTGTCGGGGCAGCCGTCGGAATCATTGACGCCGTTGAAGACCTCTTTTAGCAGCGGGCACTTGTCGGCCGTGTCGAGGATGCCGTCGTTGTCGTTGTCTGGATCGGGGCAGCCGTCTTCATCTTCGAACTTGTCGATGTCTTCGGCATTGATCGGGCACTTGTCGGCGGCGTCGAGGATGCCGTCCTTGTCGTTGTCGGTGTCGGGGCAGCCGTCGGCGTCCTCGAAGCCATCCTTGTCTTCGGCTTCGATCGGGCACTTGTCAGCCGCGTCGAGCAGGCCATCGCCGTCGTTGTCCGGATCGGGGCAGCCGTCGGCGTCCTCAAAGTTGTCGATGTCTTCGGCGTCCATCGGGCACTTGTCTTTGCCGTCGAGCACGCCGTCCTTGTCGTTGTCGGTATCGGGGCAGCCGTCGGTGTCTTCGAAGCCATCTTTGTCTTCGGCGTCGTTCGGGCAGTTGTCGGCGTCGCCGATCAAGCCGTCACCATCGGGGTCGCCCGAGGGCACGCTGCGGTACTCAAGGCCACCGAATGCGCGGTAATCCGGCGCACCAAAGCCGCGAATGATGCCCGCGCCGCCGCCGACGACGATCGCCAAGGCGCCGTTGTAGGGCAAGAACTTGAGGGCGGCGTTCGCCTCCATCGGCATCTCTTCGACGTCGAGTGAGTCGGCGCCAATCGCCGCCGCGCCCGTAACTTCGGGCACCAAGTGCACCTTGGGCGAGCCCAACTGCAAATCAAAGGCGGCGCCATAGGTGAGCGCGTTCTTGACCTCGAGGTTGCGGAAGGTGGTGCCCTCTCGAATCATGTAGCCGACGTTGGCGCTGAAGCGCACCTTCTGGCCGGCGGCATCCATGAGCAGCCGGG
>JBNMOZ010000143.1:0-10589 GCA_051276005.1 Bradymonadia bacterium
ACCAACAAATGCGCGCGGGTAGACCCTGAAACTGCACGCGCTCGGCGGCCAGCTTGAGCCAGCGCGCCAGACCCTTGTTCTCGGGGAAGAGCTTCATCAACGCGCGATCGGTGGCGAAGATGTCTTCGGGATCGCCGCTGAGGGCCACCCAGCGGAACGGGCCCTTGCCCTCGCAGAACAATGGCCGAATGTAGGCGGGCACGAAGCCGGGGAAGTCGAAGGCGTTCTCGACGCCGGCGTTCTTCGCCCCTTGCCGCAGGTTGTTGCCGTAGTCGAAGACATGGCTGCCGGCGTCCTTGAAGGCCAGCATGGCGCGCACCTGGGTGGCCATGCTCATCTCGGCGGCTTTGACGTACTCCTCGGGATCCGCGGTCCTAAACGACTCGGCCTGCTTGAGCGAGTAGCCGTCGGGCACGTAGCCGTGCAGCGGATCGTGCGCCGAGGTCTGGTCGGTGACCAGGTCGGGCGCGAAGCCCATCTCGACCAGCGCCGGGAACGCCTCGGCCGCGTTGCCGACGACCCCGATCGAGATCGCCAGGCCGTCTCTTGCCGCCGCCTGTACGCGCTCGACGCCCTCTTCGAGATCGTCAACGAGCACATCGAGGTAGCCCGTGTCGAGGCGACGCTGGGCGCGCGCGGCGTCGATCTCGATGCCCAAGAACGCCGCCCCAGCCATCGTCGCGGCCAGCGGCTGCGCGCCGCCCATGCCGCCTAGACCCGCGCTCAGGATCGTGCGCCCCTTGAGCGTCTCGGTGCCAAAGTGCGTGCGCCCCGCGGCCATGAAGGTCTCGTAGGTGCCCTGCAAGATCCCCTGGGTGCCGATGTAGATCCACGAGCCGGCGGTCATCTGGCCGTACATGGTCAGGCCGGCCTTCTCGAGGGCCCAGAAGTTCTCCCAATCAGCCCACGCGGGCACGATGAGCGAGTTGGCGAGCAGCACGCGCGGGGCGTCCACGTGGGTGCGAAAGACGCCCACCGGCCGGCCCGACTGAATCAGCATCGTCTCGTCGTCTTCGAGGCGCTTGAGCGTCGCCACGATGCGATCGTAGTCGGCCCAAGAGCGGGCCGCGCGGCCCGTGCCGCCATACACGACCAGGTCGGCCGGGCGCTCGGCGACGTCGGGATCCAGGTTGTTCATGAGCATGCGCAGCGCGGCCTCTTGCAGCCAGCCCTTGCACTCAATATCGGAGCCGCGGCGCGCCCGGATGACCCGATTTCTGCCGTCTCGCGTTTGCGTCGTCATTGCGAATTCCCTCGTCAGTCCAACGGTCCCAGGACGGCCTCTACGGCCGCGAGTAGTGTGCCATCGACGATGAGTTGCCGCGCCGCCTCGATGTCGAGGTACAGCGCGCGATCGTCGTCCAGCGCGGGCACAACGGCGCGCAGCGCAGCATGGGCGGCTTCGAGCGCCGGGCTGCCCTTCAACGGGCGCCGATGCTCGATGCCCTGCGCCGCGCACATCAGCTCGATACCCAACACGATCTCCACATGCTCAGCGATGGCGCGAGCCTTGCGGGCGGCGATTGTGCCCATCGACACGTGATCTTCGCGGTTGGCGCTCGATGGGATGCTGTCGACGCTCGCCGGATGCGCCAAAATCTTGTTCTCACTGACCAGCGCGGCCGCGGTGACCTGAGCGATCATGAAGCCGCTGTTGAGGCCGCTGTCGTTGGCCAAGAAAGGCGGCAGCCCGCTCGACAGCGCCGGGTTGACCAGGTGCTCGATGCGGCGCTCGCTGATGTTCGCCAGCTCGGCGAGGCCGATGCCCAAGTAGTCAGCCGCCATCGCGATCGGCTGCCCGTGAAAGTTGCCGCCGCTGAGAAACTCGGCCGTGCCGTCGTCGGGATTTATGAACATCAGCGGGTTGTCGGTCGCCGCGTTTATCTCGCGCGCCAGCACCTCGCTGACATGCGTGAAGACATCGCGGCTGGCGCCATGCACCTGGGGCATGCAGCGCAGGCTGTACGGGTCTTGCACCTTCCCGCAGCCCGCGTGGCTGGGCACGATGCCGCTGCCGCCGAGCATGCGGCGCAGGTTACGCGCGCTGTCGCATTGGCCGGGGTGGTTGCGGGCACGTTGAATGCGCGAGTCGAAGGCGCGCGGGGTGCCCAACTGCGCTTCGAGCGTCATCGCGCCGATGATGTCGGCACAGCGCGCCATGCGCCACGCGCGGGTCACCACGCCGATCGCGTCGGCCGTCATCGCCTGGGTGCCGTTGATGAGCGCGAGCCCCTCTTTGGGCTGCAACGTCAGCGGCGTCAGCGCATGCTTGGCCAGAGCGTCGCTCGCCGCAATGCGCGCGCCGCGATACTCCACTTCGCCTTCCCCGATGAGGGCCAGCGCCAGATGCGCCAAGGGCGCCAGATCGCCGCTCGCGCCCACCGACCCCTTCTCGGGGACCAACGGATGAATGCCCGCTTCGAGCATGTCGACGAGCAGCGCGGGCACGTCGGGGCGCACGCCGCTGGTGCCGATGCACAGCACGTTGGCGCGCAGCAGCATCATCGCCCGCGTCGCCTCGCGGCCGTACGGCGACCCCACCCCTGTCGTGTGACTGCGGATCAGGTTGACCTGCAGCCGAACCAAATCCTCGGGTTGGATGCGCATCTCGGCGAGCGCGCCGAAGCCGGTGTTGATGCCGTAGGTGTTGGGCGCTTTGGGGTCGAGCAGCGCGTCGACCGCCCGTCGGCGCTCGCGCAGCAATTGGCGGCGTGACTGTGAAAGGGTGACGGACATCCGCCCTTCGGCGACCGCCTGAACGACGTCGAGGGTTAGCGGCGTGTCGCCGATCGGATGTGTAAGCATATCCAGGCTTTACGGCGCCGGGGCTGCGCTGTCAACGTGCGGGCGGTGCGAAGCGCTGCGCAGAGATACGCTGCGCAGAGATACGCTGCGCAGAGATACAGTCCGCACAGATGCAGTCCGCAGAGATGAGGAGATATGACGACCCCACTTGCCATCTTCATCGGCGGAGGCCTGGGCGCGGTCGCGCGCTGGGGCATCGGTCGCCTGCTGCCCGTCACGACGCTGCCGTGGAGCACGCTCGTCGTGAACGTGCTTGGCTGCTTCGTGTTGGGCCTGCTGGTGCCGGTCCTGGCCGCCCGTGAGGGCATCTCGCCCGCGATGCGCGCCGGGCTGACGACCGGTGTGCTCGGCGGGTTGACGACGTTCAGCACCTTCGGCGTCGAGACCGTGCGCGCCTGGCAGACGGCGCCGCAAATGGGTCTGGCGAACCTGGCCCTCAACGTGGTGCTTGGTCTGAGCGCAGCCGCGCTGGGCCTGTTGGTTGGAGGACGACTCGCGTGAAGACACTGCGTCGCATGAAGAGGCCGGGGCTGAAGAGCGGACCGGGGCTGAAGATCTGGGCCCATCGCGGCAGCCATGACGGCGCTGCGCCGCTCGAGAACACCCTGCCCGCCTTCGAGCGCGCGCTGACCGATGGCGCCGATGGCGTCGAGCTGGACGTGCATGTCAGCGCCGATGGCGTCGCGCTGGTGTTTCACGACGAGACGACCACGCGGCTGGCCCAAGGCGACGAGCGGCTGTGGCTGGCTCGGACGCCCGCGGCGATATTGCAGGCGGTGATATTGCTGGACGGCGGCACCATGCCGACCCTCGACGCCGTGCTCGATCTGCTCGTCGGGCGGGTGCCCGTCAACGTCGAGATCAAAGACGCGACCGCGCTGCCGGCCGTGCTCGCGAGCCTGCAGCGCGCAGGCAAGAGCGCGGGTGATGGCGCGGTGATTGTGTCGAGCTTCGACGCCGACGCGATGATCGCTGCCGCGCAGGTTGCCCCCCAATGGCCCCGCGCGGTCATCCACGACATGCAGGCCGAACAGCGCGACTGGCGCGGCGAGCTGGATCGCGCCCAAGCCGCGGCCTGGCACGTCTGCGCAGGGCTGGCGACGGCAGAGAACGTGGCGCACCAACAAGCCGCCGGGCGCCCGACGCGGGTGTGGACGGTCAACGACGCGAGTGTCGCACAAGCTCTCGAACTCATTAATGTTTCGGCCGTCTTCGCCGACCGCCCTGCGCAGCTTCGCGCCGCCCTCGCGGGTGATGTGCACCGCGTTGACCGAGGAGCCGACCGATGATTTGCGGATATTGCAGCGAGACGATCGAGGGCACGCCTGAGGCCTGCCCAGCCTGCGCTGAGACGCCGCTGCTCGACGCGCGCTACCGGCTCGACAGCATCGTCGGGCGCGGGGCGATGGGCGTGACCTATCGCGCCGAGCGGCTCGCGGATGGCCATATCGTCGCGATCAAGGAGCTGCCCTTCCGCCGCATCGACGCGGTGAAGACCAAGGCGATGTTTGCGCGCGAGGCGCGGGTGCTCGAACAGCTCGACCATCCCGGCATTCCGGCCTATCTCGACGACTTCCTGGGCGGGGTCGGCAAGAACCTGTCGCTCTACTTGGTGCAGACGTTCGTCGAGGGCCAGACGCTCAAGGCCGAGATGGCCGCGCGGCGCTGGCGTGAAGACGAGGTGCTGGCGCTCATCGCCGACGTGGCCGACATTCTGGTCTACCTGCACGAGCTCAGCCCGCCGGTGATCCATCGCGACATCAAGCCGGGCAACATCATGCGACAGGCCGACGGCAGCCTGGCGCTGATCGACTTCGGCGCGGTGCGCGACGCCCTCGACGACGAGCACACCGGCGGCAGCACTGTGGTCGGCACCTATGGCTTCATGGCGCCCGAGCAGTTTCGCGGTGACGCCTCGCGCGCCAGCGATCTGTATGCGCTGGGCGCGACCGCGGTGGCGCTGCTCTCGCGCAAGACCCCCGACACGATGGTCAACGTCGCCGGGCATTTGGACTGGGCGCCCCACGTCGACGTGCATGCGCAGACCCGCGCGCTGCTCGACGACCTGCTGCAGATCGATCCCACCCGGCGCAGTCAGAAGGCCCGCACGGTCGCCCATCGGTGCCGAGCCGCCATCACCGCGATCCAGGCAGCCCGCGCCGCAAAACCAGCGACGCCAAGCCAGCGCGCGCCAACCCCTGCCCTGCCCGGTTTGATACACCCTGCGCTGGGCCCAAACGTCGTCGCCCCGAACGAGCGCTTCGTGGAGGTCGAATCAACCGACTTCGGTCCAACACCGCAACGCGCCGGCCGCGGTGCCCTCTTCGCCACAGGCGGCCTCGCCCTCATGATCCTCATCATTGGGGTCATGGCCGCGGTGAGCAATGCGCCAAAGAACAGCGCTTCGACGTTTGTCGATCCGGCCAGGCGCTGCGGCGACACGCCGTGTCCGCCCGTCGCGCGCGGGCTCAAGGGCCTCGAGTTCGGTATGACGCGCATCCAGGCAATCGAGGCGCTGCCCGAGCTCGCGAACGCGACCAGCAAGTCGAAGCACCTGCCGATCGACATCATGAACCTCGGCGCTATCGGGCAACTAAAGCAGCTGGGCGACGTCGCGGTGGTCTCGACCACGTTGGGTGGCCTGCCGACGACCTGTGAGGTCGAATTCCTCGACGCGGGCACCTTGACCGGCATGACCTGCACGCTCGATCCGCCGACCAGCAAGGCCAGCCATGTCGCGGCGCAGGACGCGCTATCGGCCGCGCTGATCAAACGCTACGGCCCGCCCTCTGAGCAGTGGTCAGGCTCGCAGAACGCATACATGGACGAGATCAACCGCACGTGGTCGTGGACCGATGACAAAGCCACGCTCAAGCTCAAGTCGAACTTCTCTGACTTCGCCGGAATGACCGCGGTCACGTCCAGCCTGGTGCTGGTCAACGAGGGTCCCGAACACCGCCGCATTCTCGACGCCGCCGAAGCCGAGCGCGAGGCGGGACAGCGAGCGCAGCGCGCCCAGACGAAACGAGAGGGTGAAGAGGCCGCGCGCAAGGCCCGCGAGGCGCTGGAGAGCGGCAACCTGGCCGACGATCTCTGAGAGAAGCGATCGCGCACGAAAAAGAAAAGCCGAGCCAACCTCGGGGGGACGAGGCTGACCCGGCTGAGATACGCGACCGCCGCGGCCTTCGGGGGAAAAGGTGACGCAGCGGCAAGCGCGTATCGGATTGAGCGGGCGAGTTCTGGGGGGAGATTGCCCACTCGCTGTATCCAACCAAACAGACGCGGGCTCGCTTCCAATATTGGTCAAAAAGATCGCGCCAATTGATAAACGACTGATTCAAGGTCGTTTTCAGCGCAAAGTTTTCCACCGGGGCGCATGCGACGAGGCGCCCCCATCGTCGAGCGTGCTCTGAGAGCCGAGGTTCATCGGTGCGTCTGAGATGAAGGCGGGGCCCAGAATGAAGGCTGGACCAAAGAAAAAGCCGGGCCAACCTCGGGGGGACGAGGCTGACCCGGCTGAGATACGCGACCGCTGCGGCCTTCGGGGGAAAAGGTGACGCAGCGGCGGACGCGTATCGGATTGAGCGGGCGAGTTCTAGGGGGAGAGTGCCCGCTCGCTGTATCCAACCAAACGGACGCGGGATCGCTTCCCTTATTGGCCAAAAACTTCGTGCAGATTTATGACCGCCTGATTCGACAGCATTTCTAGCCGAATCTTTTGCGCGGCGGGTACGACTGCGCTACTTCGAGGCGTACTTGACCGAGCAGCCGTAAGGCTTCGTCTGGGGCAGGGCGACCTTGCCCTTGGCGAACACGGCGGGCACGGCGACGTCGATGTAGTTGACCTTCTCAGCGGCCGGCTTGTCGCCGAAGGGATCGTTGTCGATGGCGCCGCGGTAGGCGATCTTGCCGGCCGGGTCGACGACGAACATGTCGGGGGTCGTGCGCGCACCATAAGCGTTGCCGACCGCGCCCTTGGCGTCATCGAGCACCGCGTAGGTCAGCTTCTCTTTCTCGACGAACGCCTTGTTGATGGCCGGGTTGGCGAAGTGGCTGGAGTTGACCGCGAGCCACACGATCTCTTTGCCGGCGTACTTCTGGGCCAGGGTCGTCATCGTCTTGGCCTTGTAGTGCCGCACGACGAAGGGGCATTCGGGGTTGGTCCACTCGAGGACGACGACCTTGCCCTTGTAGTCGGCCAGCTTATGGGTCTTGCCGGTGTGGTCGACGAGGGCGAAGTCGGGCGCAGCGTCGCCGGGCTTGGGACCCTCGGAGGTCGGGCCGGCGACGGCGAGGGCGGGCAGCGAGAGGCACAGGGCCAAGAGCATGCGCATGATCAGTCCTTTGGACGGGGGGTGCATGCTCAAGATGCCAGAAACGCGAAATCGGAGCGCGAGACTGCATGGGCAACTCTACGCAACTGCGCGCAAGTCCAAGCAAGTCCACCCGGCGGCGCCGCGCTACTCGTCGGCGGTCGGTGCGGGCGCCCGCGTGACCTGCACCGTGACATCGCGGCGCTGCTTCGCGACGATCTCGCCGCCGTCGAAGGCCGCATCCACTCGGCCACCGCGGACTCGCTCCAACGCGATGGTGACCTCACAGCCGGGATCCATCGTCCTGCGGGTGAGCGCGTCGGCCGGCAGGCGGAAGCTGCCCGAGTCGCCGATCGACTCGCTCCACGTCTCGATGCAGTTGCCCGTCACGCGAATATCGAAGTTGTCTTCGCTGCTGTTGCTCCACGCGATCGAGATGGCCTCATCCGGTCCAAACGCGGCGTTCGCGGTGGGCGCGGTCAGGTTGAAGTTGAGCGGCATGCGCACCTGCGAGACCGGCGCGTCCTCCTTCTCTTCGCGGCTGAACGCGACGTTGACCAGGGCGTCGACGGGGGCGCTGTCGAAGGTCGTGGTGTACCAATAGCGGTTGAGCAGGTCCCTGCCGCGTAGCTTCTGGGTGTCGCCGCTGTTGAGCGACGCATCGAGCCGGTCGCCGTCGGTCAGATCGAGCCAGGTGTTCGACAGGCGGCCGCCGCTCGTCAGGTCGGTCGTGACCTTCACGGTGCCGTCGCCGTCATGCTCCACGAGAATCTCGGCCCAGATGCCCGTGGTGTCGAGGTCGCCCGAATCGAGGAACTCGCAGGCGGGCAGAGTAAACAGGGCGGCAGTGAGGACAAGCAGACGGTACATGAGCGCTCCAAGGTTGAGGCTCGCCCTGGGTGCAATACATATTGTGTGCCGAGTCTCTGGGCCTGATCGCGGGGTGGGGTGTGGACGGGCGCCCACACTGGGCTCATGTGCGCCCGTTCGCGGTGGGGCGACGCCCGGCCTCAGGGTACGTGCCTCGCGCAGGGGCCGAACGCGGCGCTCAGATTTGGCAGCGGTGCTCGAGGCCTGCGACTGAAGAGTCAGACCCCAACAGACTACAGCTCTGCCCCAACAGACTACAGCTCGGCGCTGACGCTGCCTTCGCCGCCGCGCCCGGCCACATACGTGACCTCGATCGGGCCGCTGCCGCGCACCCACCAGCGCGCGAAGACGCGATGCCCGCGGGCGGGCAATGACGGATAGATCGGGTGCCCTGCCCCGCTGCCGTGCATCGCCGCCCAGCCGTCGAAGTGGGTCAAAGCCACGGCCTCGGATCCCTCGAGCAAGACCTGCTCGCCTTCCAAGACCAGCCGCGCCGAGACCGCCGGGCAGGCCTTGACCGTCTCGCCGTGGGCCAAGCCGCTCGTGGACAAATAGCCCGCGTTGCTGAGCACCAACTCGACGCAGGTCACCCCCGTCGCCTTCTGCGTGCAGACGAGCTGCGCGTCGACAGACGGCAAAGACCTGCGCAGACGATCGGCGACCGTAAAGGCCTGGTCCAGTTCGGCCTTCAGCAGGCTCTCGGGCGGGTTGCGCAGCGTGCGCATGTAGTCGAAGCCGCCGATCTCGATCTCGCCCAGCTGCGGGTGCGTGAAGGGGGCCCAGGGCGTGACTGCGCCCTCAATCGTGGCGTAATGGGCGAGCATCTTCGAGGTCAGCTCGCTGTCGGGCCGCTTGAAGAAGTCGGTCAGCTTGGGGCGCTCGAGGCCGCAGAACTTGAAGGGGTTCCACAGCTCCAGCGTGAAGCCGGGGATGCCGAAAGTGGTGGCCAACGTGTCGGCCCAGACACCCACGATGACCTGCTTGGGATCGTAGGTGAAGTCGGGGTGCACGCGGAAGACGGCGTAATCAGTGCCCTGGACGGCGTCCTTGCAGAGCGCCTCCATCATGTCCTGATCGGCCATCGATATGGGACCGTCGGCGCGATAGGGCTGCGTCAGGATGCCGCCGGTATAGGTGTGGTTGGTCAGCGCCGCGGCGATGTAGGGGCGCGCGGCGACGGCCTCGACGGTGGCGCGGCTTTGGATCGCGCTGAGCGGGTAGGCGCCCGAGTCCATGCCGAACATGCTGAAGGGCGTCCAGCCGCTGGGGAAGTTACGGTTGAGGTCGAGCCCATGCTCCAGCGGCGCGGCGGTCCAGCGCACGCCGTCCCATTCGACGAACTCGCCCTCGGTGCACACGAAGTATGCCTCGGACGGGTCGTCGTCGAGGGTGCGCCGACGGATGCCGATCGGGCTGCCATCAGACACAAACGGGCCGGCCGGATCGCGCCAGCGCATCCAACGCACCACGCCATCGCCGTCGATGTCGCCAGGGCTCATGCCGTGGCGCACGGTTCCGATGCTGGGCGGCCGCAACGTCGAGCGGATGAACGGCGAGCCGTCGAGCATCGCCTGGTAGCCATCGGGGCAGATGCACGGCAACACATAGGCCGTGTTGCGCGAGAACCAAGCCTGCAGCGCCTCATCGCCGTCCGCGAGGGCCACGATCCAACGACTGGCAGCGTCGAGGGACGCCATGACGCTGGTCCACTCCGACGCGTGGGTGCCGCCGTCGAGCCAGAAGCCGGGCCGATCGTCAGGGCCTTGCGCGGCGTCGGCCATCTTGCCACCGCCGACGGCTTTGGCGCCGATGGTCAGCAGCAGCATCGGCCGGCCGTCGGGCGTCTCGGCGAGCTCCTCGAGGGTCACCCAGTCGGGGTGCGCCTCGGCGGCTGCGGTGCACCAGTCGGCGATGGCGTCGTAGGAGAGGTAGGTGTCGGTCGGACAGGGCGTAAAGATTTTCATGCGCGGGACGGTACGCGTGATCGAACGGGGACGCTAGACAGGCGAGCGCGTCTGAGTTGATCGGGCGCAGCTTCGCACCGTTTGCGGAAGGTGCCTCTTCGATGCGGCCCGGTGGCAGCCCGTGACTGGCCCCCAGCCCGGTCGAGGTTCCACCAACCGGAATCAGTCTTGGGTGGGAGGGCTTGGTCGGGGTGGGCGCTCAGGTGGCGCGATCGGGGATGGGAGGCGGAGCGAGTTGGGCGTTGTCTGGTCAACGGGCGTTGACCGGAGCGCCAATTGTGCCGGTGACAGCCGAGTTTTGCACCTTGAGTGAGAGCCGATATTACCTATCGTATGGGTACTGGAACCGGGTGCTGCTGGGGGTGGCTCCGAGTCCGGCTGCTCCGAGTCCGGCTGGCAGCGAGATGTGGGACTTGTTGTAGTCCATCGACGAAGACGGGTCGCCGCAAACCGATCCTTGCGCGAAGAAGTGCTCTTGCGCATCGATTTCGGCAGCCTGCCAGGCCCATCCTTATCGCCCCATTCAGCCCAACTCAGTCATCACTGACCCTGCCATCGCCCGAGCGAAGCGATCGGACTGCATTTCGTTCATCCTATCGTACCAGGTGCGGTCGTCAGTACGAGTCTCCCGCCACTT
>JBNMOZ010000144.1:0-10584 GCA_051276005.1 Bradymonadia bacterium
TCTTCCTCGGGCAGGCCGCGCATGATCTTCTCGACCTGCGCCTCGTCGTCGCCATACCAGTTGATGTTATCGGCCAACTCCAGGCGCGCCGCGGCGCCATGGTTGAGGGCCAGGTGCTGGTTGGCGATCTTCATCTCGCCGTCGTCGAGATCGCTCTCGAGCCAACCCTGCAGGCTGCTGCCCGCGATGTTGTCGAACACGACCCGCAAGGCGGCGGGCTGGCCCTTCTCCAAGTTGCGCAACGCGTCGAAGACCGCGTCCTCATTCGTGCCCGCGCCACGCATCGCGCCATAGGCCTTCTTCGCCCGGGCTTCGAGGGCCTTCTCCTTGGTCCGCGCGGCAGCGAAGACGGCCTCGCGGATGCGCGGACAGACCTGCTCGACCTGCGTGTGCAAGTCGGCGCCATATGCCGCCTTGCGGCCTTCAAGCGATTCGGCCGTGGTCTTCTTGAGGGCCTCGATCTCTTTGAGACAGCTCGCCTTGTGCGCATCGAGCGACTTTTGGGTCGGCGCGGTGTAGTCGGCCATCGCTTTGTCGATGCTGCCGCCAATCTTGAGCATGCCCTTGCCGAAGGCGGCCGCTGAATCGCTGATGCTCTTGACCTTCTCCTTGGCCAGCTTCGCGGCCTCATCGCTGTTGGTCTTGACCACCGCACCCACCTCGGTGAGCTCGCCGTCGATGTAGGTCTTCATCTCGCCGCTGACGGTGGAGTGCAGCCCGTCGATCTCGCCGAGCACCTTTTGGTGCAGGGTCGTGAGCTGGCCGTCGAGCCCGTCGAGGTGCTCTTGCGCCATCTCGACGGTCAAGAACTGGTCGACGGGCATCGAGTCGCGAGCGCCCTCGACGAACAGCCGATAGCGCGTGCTCAGCGTACCCTGCAGCGTCTCAAAACGGGTCTGGGCGTCGGTCTTGCGTGCCTTGATGTCGCCGGTGATGCGCGCGCCGATGGCCGTGACCTCGCCCTTGGCCGCCGTCTCGCCTTCAGTCAGCTGCTTGACGGACTTCGTCTCGGCGTCATTGACCGCGCCGTCCACGGCGCCACGCTCGGTGGTCAGCGTCTTCTCGGCCACGCCCTTGGCCTGGGTCACCTTGGCCTGGGCGTCGGTGCCGACCGCGCCGACCTTGGTGCTGACCGGGGCCAGCGCCTTCTTGATGTTCGGCGCGAACGCCTTGCCCTCGGCCACCATGGTCTTTTGCTGCGAGACGCCGCCGGCCTTCATCGCCTGAGCGCCTTCGGGCAGCTTCTTGAGCGCGATGGCCGTGCGCATCTGACCCAAATAGCGCTTGAGCGCGTCGCCCCCCTCGCCCTTGAAGTACGCCTTGACCGCCTCGGCCCGCTTGGGGAACAGCGCCGACTGCGTCTCGGCGACCGCCTTGCACCCGTCGCCCGCTGTCTTGAACAGGGCCTCGAACTCCGGCAGCTTCTCGACCGCCAGCGCATCGACCTGGGCTTGATAGGCGGCGTAGTCCTCCTTGGCCTTCTTGGTGTTCGCCGCCGCCGAGTCGACGATGGTCTGCGACGCGGTCTTGGCGTCGCCGGTGACCTGCGTGCGGGCGGTCGTCGCCGCGCTCGTGATCGCGTCGCGCGCCGCGGTGTAGGCGCCGCCCACGTCGCCCCCGGCCTTCGTGATCTTGTCTTGGGCGTCGCGGCCGCCCTGATCGAGCACCCCCCCGATGTCCTTGGCCTTGGTGCCGACGTGCAGGTTGGCCGCGTCGCGCTGGGTCGTCGAGGCGGTGCTCAGCGTCGCCAGCCGACGCTCGATCAGCGCGGTGTGCTCGCCGGGCGTCTTGCCGGAGGTCGCCAGGACGTCCTTGGCCTGATCCGGCTCGATCATCGGCCCCGGCAACATGGGCGCCGTGAGCGGCGCTGTGTCGGGACCGCTCGGGCCGGCCAGAGCCGGCGTCATCAGCGGTGCTGCACCTGCAGCGCCTGCATCGCCGCCACCGCCACCGCCACCGCCGCCGCCGCCACCGCCACCGCCACCGCCACCGCCACCGACCGGACCGCTCGCATCGGCCGGCGGAGGCGCGTCTCCGTCCGGGGCGTCATCCGGCGGGGCGTCGCCGGTCGAATCGCCGTCGGCGGGGGCATCATCTGTCGGTGGCGCGTCAACGGGCGGCCCATCGTCGGGGGCGTCACCGTCGGCCTTGTCGAGATCCACGTCTTCGGTGAGGTCGACCTTGGGCGCAGGGGCTGGAGCTGGGGCGGGAGCGGGCGCCGGCGGGCCGTTGAGTTCGGCGCCTTGACCCGCCGCTGAGTCGTCGCCACCCGACGCATGCAGCGTGACATCGGGGCCTTGCCCCAGGAGCTCAGAAGACTAACCGCGCGCGGATTGCCCGGCTTGACCGCGGCCCAGCTCGGGGGCCCCGGTCTGTCCGTCGCCTTTACCATCAACGCGGGTTTCGGTCTGCGGTACCCATTCAGCCATGAAACCCCCCAATGCTCCGAAGGAGCGTGCCTCTTCAGACGCATGCTTCGCAGCAACAGCGCACATTATCCGGCGGTTGCGCCCTTTGAGTTGTCGTGATTGGGTGCCCCATGGCCAATCGTCTGTCGCGTGAACCTCTGCCCGGTGGCACCGGGGTGCTCGTGGGCTGGATCGCGCTCATCACCAGCATCGGCGCCGGGGTGATCGCGGTCTTCGAAGGTCCGGCATTTCTCCCGTTCGCCCTCGGCCTTCTGCTCGTCGGCGCGCTGTGGATCATGCATGGCAAGCACCTGAGTCGACGGCCCGGGCGCTGCGTCCAGGTCGACGCCGACGGGCTGTTGCTCATGCCCGAGCGCTGGCGCTTCGAGGTCGGCGGGTTGGGGGAGCTCGTGATCCTCGAACGCAAAGTGCTCAGCGCCCAGACGAACGTCGCCTTCGCCGCGACCGTGCACTCGCTGGTCGCCGACATCGAGCTCATCGAGCTGATCGAGCTCGACAAGGCCGGCGCCCGCGCGGCCGCCGACGCCTGGGTTGCGCGGCTGGAAGATGCGCAAGCGGGCCGCCTCGCGCCCGATCAGATTACCGCGCTGGACGCCCGCATCGAGGCACCAGATCCGGCGTTCCTGGCCAGCGCCACAGCGCTCAGCGTCGTCGCGTTCGGGCTCGTCGTTATGGCGTACGGCTTGGCGGCTCCAGCGTTGATGCTGGGCGTGGGTGTGGGCGTGGTGGGTGTCGCGGCGGTGTCGAGTTGGCGGTTGATCGAGCGGCGCACACTGGCCCGCGTGCTCGGGTGGGGGTTGGCGTCGCCTTGGTGCTGCGCCCGATCCTGTTGCCGATGACCGCCACGATGTCGCCGGAGGCCGGGCCCGAGGCGTTGGATCTGTTCGCCGAAGCGCATCTGGGGTGCTTCATCGGCGGTGCGCTCGCGCTTGTCGCGGGCTGGGCGGGCGGGCATCGCCGCGGCTGACGCAGGCCGGTGTGTCCCCGCAATCTGGTTGACACATCCCGCCGTCGCGCCCCTCCATCAGTGACGAACCTGATCGACGGAGACACCCGTGCGCTGGATACTCTTTGGCTTGGCCTGCCTGCTGGCGGGCGGCTGTGATGACGACACGCCGTCTGGATCGGTGAACGACGCCAGCAGGCCCGCGCCCGATGCGGGCGTGATGGACATGGCGCCGACGCCCGACATGGCGGTGCCCGATCTGGACATGGCTCAGCCCGACATGGCTCAGCCCGATATGGCTGTCGCCGAGCTCGACATGGCCGCCGTTGATCCGGATATGACGCCGCCCGACATGCTGCTGCCCGACATGGCGCCTCTCGGGCCGGACGGCGACGCGGACGGGGTGGCCGACGCCGACGACAACTGCCCCGGCGCGCCCAACCCCGATCAAGCCGACACCGACGGCGATGGGGCGGGCGACGCCTGCGATCCCGATCCCGACACGTTCAATCACCGCCAAACCGGGCGCCTCGTGCAGTCCGGCGGCGCGATCCTCTCCGACTCCCTCATCCTCAACGGCAGCGCCCAGACGGGCGCCGTGCGCAGCCGCACTGCCCGTCACCAGCACACCGGACGGCTCATCCCATGACGCACAGCCCCAAGACACAGCCCCGACTCTTCCGCGTCCTCGCGGCGGCCTGCGCGGCCGGCGCCCTCTTTTGCGGCGCGGCGGTCGCGCAGGACGTGCCCATCACCCTCGTCTACCAGGGCACGCTGACCGATCTGGCCGATGCCGCGATCGACGATGAGCGCGCGGTGACCTTTCGGCTCTACGACGCCCCCGATGGCGGTGAGCCCGTATGGAGCGAGCGCCATCCGGCGGTCGACGTGGTCGGTGGGGGGTTCACGGCCACCTTGGGCCAGCGCACGCCCATCCCGCCCGAGCTGGGGCCGGCGCCAACGCTGTTCTTGAGCCTGCAGGTTGAGGGCGACGAAGAGTTCGCGCCTCGCATGCCCGTGGGTGCCGCGTTGCGGGCGCAATGGGCCAACCGCGCGGGGCAGGCCGACGACGTCGAAGGGCGGCACATCCACCCGTCGGCGATCACCATCGGCGCCGTGCCCATCGTCGACGACGCCGGTCGCTGGGTCGGCCCCCGCGATGGCTTTGGCGGTGCAGGCCCGCAAGGCGATCCGGGCCCGCAAGGCGCGGGTGGACCTGACGGCCCAATTGGTCCGCAAGGGCCGGCTGGGCCGCAGGGCGAGTCCGGTGTCGCAGGACCGGCGGGCCCTGAGGGTGCGGCGGGGCCGGCGGGATCAGCAGGTCCGCAAGGGGCGCCGGGCGATCCGGGTCCGGCCGGCGTACAGGGCGCGCAGGGCCCGATCGGTGCGGCCGGTTTGGTCGGTGCCGCGGGGCCACGTGGTCCGGCAGGCGCGAACGGCGGGGACGGCGACAACGGTGCAGACGGTGCAGACGGTGCAGACGGTGCAGACGGTGCAGACGGTGCAGACGGTGCAGACGGTGCAGACGGTGCAGACGGTGCCATGGGCCCGATAGGTCCGATCGGCATGGCCCCGATGCATGTCTGGGACGGCACGACGCTGCGATTCGCGTTGCCCGACGGCAACCTGGCTGACGGGGTTGACCTGATCGGCGCGGCCGGCGCGCGAGGGGCCGCAGGCGCAGCGGGTTTGGCGGGCGCTCAGGGGCCGGCCGGTGTGGCGGGTCCGGCGGGCGCGGCGGGGCCTCAGGGCAGCGCGGGCGCTCAAGGGGCGCAGGGCAACGCCGGCCCGTCTGGTCCCGCCGGAGAACGCGGTCCAGCGGGCGCTCAGGGCGCTGCCGGTGAGCCTGGCCCGCAAGGGGCAGCAGGCGCTGGCGGCCCGGCCGGAGCGCGCGGCGCGCAGGGCGAGCGCGGTCTGCCTGCCGATCCAGCCGACTTCACCCGTGACACCGATCAAGACGGCTTCCCCGACTGGGTCGAGGTGGCCGCGGGCACCGACCATGACGACATCAACAGCCGCCCCGCGGACGCAGATGGCGACGGCATCGCCGACTTCTTCGGCGGTCAGCCAGGCGGACCCGGCGGCGACGGCGCGCCGATTCGCTACTTGGATATGGCAGCGGGCGACACCGC
This sequence comes from Bradymonadia bacterium, assembly GCA_051276005.1. Classification (GTDB taxonomy): domain Bacteria; phylum Myxococcota_A; class Bradymonadia; order UBA7976; family UBA1532; genus JBNMOZ01. Next base: position 5,508 of record JBNMOZ010000144.1, read on the forward strand.
GTCCTGCGGCCTCGACGTGAGCGGCTCGATCCGCTGTTGGGGGCAGGGCCTCTACGGTGAGGCGACTCCGCCGGCCGGCACGTTCACGCAGGTCACCCTCACCGATCACTACGCCTGCGCGCTGCGTGACGACGCCGAGGTGGTGTGCTGGGGCGGGGTTCAGGCGCAGGCCCATGTCGATCCGCCGGCCGGGGCGTTCATCGTCGTCGATGCGGGTCGAGACTGGGCGTGCGGGCTGCGGCCAGCGGGCACGATCGAGTGCTGGGGTCGTGCCGCTGAGCCGCCGGCCGGCACGTACCGGCACTTGAGTGTGGGCGTCAGCACCGCCTGCGCCATCGATGACGCGGGCGTGACCGTCTGTTGGGGATCCAACAACTTCGACCAGGCTGAACCGCCCCCGGGCGTTGAGTTTATCCAGGTCGAGGCCGGCAACGAGATCTCGTGCGGCCTGCGCGCCGACACGGCGACCATGGAGTGCTGGGGCGCGAGCAGCAACGAGGACGACGGCCGCACGCCCGCGGGCGGCACGTTCATCGCCTTCGAGCTCAACTGGGACTTTAACAGCGCGGCCTGCGGCTGGCGCGCCGATGGCACCGTGCGATGTTGGGGCAATCGGCCGGACGGCATCTTCCCCGACCGCGGCGTGCGCCAAATCGCGATGGGTCATAATCACGCCTGCGCCATCTATATGGACGGCGAGGCCTACTGCTGGGGCAGCAACAGCAGCGGTCAGACCGACATCCCCTGATCGCCCTGCGCGATGGGGCTTGAGCCGCGGCGCCCGGTTGGGCACCGTGATCGCATGCCGCGACTGCCCCCCGATCCACTGCTGTCCCCCGATTCGCTGCTGGCCTCCGAGCCGCCGCTGGCCTCCGAGCCGCCGCTGGCCCCCGAGCCCCAGGCGCTGCATCGCGCCCTGCTCACCCCCCGCCTCATCGAAGAGCGCATGCTGATCTTGCTGCGTCAGGGCCGCCTGTCGAAGTGGTTCTCGGGCATCGGGCAAGAGGCCGTCGCCGTGGGCGCCACCCGGGCGCTCAGACCGACCGACTGGATCCTGCCCATGCACCGCAACCTGGGCGTGTTCACCGAGCGCGGCATCGGGTTGGATCGCCTCTTTCGGCAGCTGCTCGGGCGTCAGGGTGGCTTCACCAAGGGGCGCGATCGCAGCTTTCACTTCGGCAGCCTCGAGCACCATATCGTCGGCATGATCAGCCACCTGGGCGCGATGCTGCCGGTGGCTTGTGGGCTGGCGATGGCGGCTCAGATGGACGGCACGGGCCAGGTGGCGCTGACCTTCTGTGGCGACGGCGCGACCAGCGAAGGCGACGTGCATGAGGCGATGAACCTGGCCGCGGTCTGGGCGCTGCCGGTCATCTTCCTGATCGAGAACAATCAGTATGGGCTGTCGACGCCGGCCTCGGAGCAGTTCGCCTGTGAGCGGCTGTCGGATCGCGCCCACGGCTATGGGATCCCCGGCGCACAGATCGACGGCAACGACGTGTTCGCGGTGCATCGCGCGATCAGCGAGGCGGCGGCGAGGGCGAGAGCCGGGCAGGGCCCTTCGGTGATCGAGTGCCTCACCTTCCGCATGCGCGGCCATGAAGAGGCCTCAGGCACGGCCTATGTGCCCGACGCGCTCTTCGAGGAGTGGCGCGCCCGCGATCCCATCGCTCGGGTCGCCCAGGCGCGCGGCGACGATGAGGCCGAGTTCGCGCGGCGCACCCGCGAAGCCATTCTCGATGCCGCCGACGCCGCCATCGCTGCGCCGATGCCCGAGTCGACCGCCGCCGCCGAGATATTGGCCGTGTATGCGCCTCGACCGGACGCCATCGCCGCCACCGTCGCCACCACCGCCGCTGCCCGCGAGCTGCGCTATGTCGACGCCCTCGCCGACGCGCTGCAGGTGCAGATGGCCGGCGACGATCGCACCATCCTGCTGGGCCAGGACATCGCCGAGTATGGCGGCGTCTTCAAGATCACGGCGGGCCTCGTCGAGCAGTACGGGCGCGAGCGGGTCCGCAACACGCCGATCATCGAGTCGGGGGTGCTGGGCGCGGCGTTGGGTCTGGCGTTGGCCGGCAAGCGGCCCATGGTCGAGATGCAGTTCGCCGACTTCATCACCTGCGGCTTCAACCAGATCGTCAACAACCTCGCCAAGACGCATTACCGCTGGGGGCCCGCCGTGCCGGTGGTCATCCGCGCGCCCCATGGCGGCGGGGTGGGGGCGGGGCCGTTTCACTCCCAGAGCGTCGAGGGGTGGTTCACCCAGGTGCCCGGCCTGACCGTCGTCGCGCCCGCGACCCCCGAAGACGCGAAGGGGCTCTTGCTCGCCGCGTTCGACGATCCCAACCCGGTGCTGTTCCTCGAGCACAAGAAGCTCTACCGGTCGGTGCGCGGCCCCGTGCCGGCCGGTCGCTATACGACGCCCATCGGCCAGGCGCGGATCGCGCGGGCCGGCGCGCTGGCGACGATCGTGACGTACGGCGTGGGCGTGCACTGGGCGTTGGCGCTTGAGCATGACGTCGAGATCATCGACCTGCGCACGCTGCAGCCCTGGGATCGCGCCACCGTGCTGGCCTCGGTGCGCAAGACGGGCAAGGCGCTCGTGCTGCATGAGGCGCCGCGCACGGGCGGTTTCGGTGGCGAGTTGGCGGCCGAGGTTGGCGAGATGGCCTTCGAGTGGCTCGACGCGCCCGTTCGCCGTCTGGGCGCGCTCGACACGCCGGTGCCTTTCAGCCCCGCCCTCGAAGCGCTGCATTCACCGGCCGATCGGCTCGTGGCCGCGGTGGACGACTTATTGAAGTACTGACCGAACTGGTTGCGGGACCAGGTGTCGGTGTGGTCAGGCATCTGCCCCATCAGGCACATGCCGAGTCACCGGTTGGCGTGATCAGGCGTCGTCGGGTGCGTCCTCGAGCGTGTGCTGGGCGTCGATGATGGTCTTCGCGATGCCATAGCCAAAGCCGGCGCGGCCCATCGCGGCCAAATCGCGATCGCGGCGCTCGGCCCGGTTGTCTCGCCGATAGGGTCCAAACCGACGGCGACGCGCCAGTCGCCAGGCCGCGTCCAGGTCGGGATCGACCGGGCCCTCGTCGTCCATGCGCTCTTCGATGAGGGCCTCGTCCCACTGCGACAGCGCGGCGTCGACGAACTCGGAGTCGATGCCCTTGCCGCGCAGCTTGTGCTGGATCGCCCGCCGCGACAGGCCACGGCCGCGATAGCTGCGCACCAGGCCGTGGGCGAGCGCCGCGTCGTCGACCAGCTGCCGGCCCTTGAAGCGGGTGATGATGTCGTCGATCGCCTCTTCGAGCTCGGCGCGATCCTGCTCGGCGCCCTTGGCCTCTGCGCGCGAGATGCGGCGCTTGAGCACCCGGCGCAGCTCGAACTCCGACGCGGTGAAGCGCTGCAGGTGGGCGAGGGCCCCATTTTCAAGGCGACGCGGCGTCTGGGGTTTGACGGGCGCGTCGGGATCGCGGCGACGAGACGAGAGTGGTTTGCGCATACCTTAGATCACCGCTTGGCGTGGGCCCGTGTCTACCCCTATGCTCCCGGCGCTCACAAGGAGTCGCCATGCTGCGCATCATCGTGCTGTGTCTGCTCGCCATGCCCGCCGTCGCCCAAGCAACGCCCGCCGGGCTGCCTGGGCCCCTGACGGACGCTCAAAAGGCCGCTTTCGCGCAGATCGAAGCCGATCCGCCGCCGCCCGAGATCGTCCGCAACTCGCATTACTGGATCTCGAACGAGTACCGGCACGACCTCTTCAAGGACCGCATCGCGGATCTGGGCGGGGTGCACATCGGGGTTGGCACCGACCAGAACTACCTGTTGGCGGGCTGGTCGAAGCCCGAGATGCTCATCTTGATGGACTTCGACACCTACATCCCACGCATCCACCGGGCCTACGGCATCGCCTTTGAGAAGTCCGCGACGCCCGAGGCGTTCTTGGCCTTCTGGCAGGCCGACAACGCCGAGGCGGTCATGGCCAGGCTCGCGACGGACTTTGGGGCCGACAAGGACGGTGACGTGGGCAAAGAGGGCAAGCGCATCGTGCGGTCATTCAAGACCGCGCGCCCGCTGATTCAAAAGCGGCTCAAGCGCACCCTGCGCAAGTACAAGAAGCGCGGCGTCTCGACCTTCCTCGACGATGCCGAGCAGTACGCCTACATCAAGACCCTCTGGGCCACCGGTCGGGTCATCGCGATCCGCGGCGATCTGACCGCCACCAAGACCATGCAGACCATCGCCAAGGCCGCCATCGACGCCGGCATGGTGGTGCGCACGGTCTACATGAGCAACGCACCGCAGTACTTCAACTTCGAGGCGCAGTTTCGGGCGAATATCGCGGCGCTGCCGTTCGATGACAAGTCGGTCTTCCTGCACACGCTGACCCGCGGTGCGTTCGGCTACGCCGACGGCTACTACCACTACAACGTGCAGCCCGGGCTCAACTTTCAGGTGTGGATGGAGACGAGCCGCTACCGCAAGCTGACCCAGATCTTGCGGCATCGCACCACCGTCAAGGGCATCGACGGCTTCTCGATCATGCAGACGGTGCCCCAAGACCTGCCTGAGAAGGTGCGCGCGCGGGTGCTCAAGAAGACGCCGCCGCAGAAGACGCCGCCGCAGAAGACGCCGCCGCAGAAGGCGCCGCCGCAGAAGGCGCCGCCGCCCCCCAAGAAGTAGCGCTGCCCGGCTGGGCATCGAGCGCGGCGTACAATTCGAGCTGCGTGCAACGCTATATATCTGGCCTGCAGCGATATATTTGTCTTGAAGCGCTCGTCGAGCCCAGCCGAGTAGACCCTCGGTGGCCAACGCGCGCGGTCAGGCGGACGCGCGCAAGCTCTCTTGCCGGCTGTGCATGCGGTGCACCGCGCGGTGCATCGTCGTGATGCTGGGGCGCACCCCGCGCTCGGCGTGATATCGCTCGACGAGATCTTCGAGGGTTCTGCGTGGCTCTTGCTCTACGAGCAGTTGCACCAAGGCCAGGCCGTCTTCGTCGATGAGTCGGCGACGTCCGCCGGCGTGCGGATTGGGCGCGGTGGAGCCGGTCTGACGGTAGCGGCGAATGAGCCGATTG
>JBNMOZ010000145.1:0-10583 GCA_051276005.1 Bradymonadia bacterium
ACCTTACGCGTCGCGGTGCGCGGCAGCTCGCCGTGCCAGAAGCGCAGCGTGCGGATGCGCTGATGATCGCCGAGCCCGGTCGACACCTTGGTGAAGTGGTCCTTGACCCGCGCCTGGGCGTCGTCAGGGGCGTCGTCGACCAGCACCACCAGCGCCGCGACCCGCTCGTCGCCTTGCGGATCGGGGATGCCGACGATGGCCATCTCTTCGATCAGATCGCTGTCGCCATACAGCGGCTCAAGCTCGTCGGGGTAGACGTTCTTGCCGCTCGAGGTGACGATCAGCTCCTTGCGGCGACCCACCAAGATCAGGCGGCCGCTCTTGTCGAGCTTGCCCAGGTCGCCCGTGTGCAGCCAGCCCTTGCGGATGGTGCTCTCGGTGCTCTTGGGATCGTCGAGGTAGCCCAGCATGACGTTGTCGCCGCGCGCGATGACCTCGCCGACGCCGTCTTTGTCGGGGTTGATGATCTGCAGCTCAACGTCGGGCAGCTGCCGGCCGACGCTGCCGCCGCCCTTGCGATCGCCCGGTCGGCGCACGGCCAAAACCGGCGCCGCTTCGGTCAGGCCGTAGCCTTCGAGCAGCTCGAACCCGAGCCCTTCGAAGGCGTTGAGCACGGGCTCGCTGAGCGCCGCGCCGCCGCTGATCAGGTGGCGAATGTTGCCACCCATCGTGTCGTGCACTTCGCGGAACAAGAACCGACCGATGTTGAGGCCGTACTTCTGTCGCAAGAAGCGGCTCAGACGCAGGCTGGTCGTGAACGCCAGGCGCGCCGCGTCGCCCTTGTCTTCGACCTGCGACTCGATGCGCTTGTGCAGCACGTCCCACAGCGCCGGGATGCCGACGATGCCGTGCGGCCGCACCACCTTCATCGCGTCGCGCAGCAGCGGCCCATCGATCTCTTCGAGATAGGTGATGTGCGCGCCCACGCTGATCGGCATCAAGAAGCCGCAGCTGAACTCGAAGGTGTGAAACAGCGGCAACACGCTGAGCACGCGATCCTTGCGCTTGACCTTGAGGGTGCCGCGCAGGCTGGCGAGCAGCGCCGTGAAGTTGCCATGGGTGAGCATGACGCCCTTGGGATCGCCCGTGGTGCCGCTGGTGAACAGCAGGCTGGCGACCTCTTCGGAGCGGTTGCGCTGCTCGATATTCTCAAGCGGCTCGGCCTCGAAGACGTCGTCGACCCAGGCGATCTCGACGTCGAGATCCTTGGGGTGCTTCTCGTGAAGGACAACGAGCTTGGCGTTCGCCTTGGTGCAGATGCGCTGCACATCAGCGTCGGGCATCTCGGGATCGACCGGCACAGCCGTGGCGTCGGCCAGCAGGATGCCCAGGTAGATCATCGCCCACGCAGGCTCGTTGGGGCCCATGAGCAGGACGCGATCGCCCTTGGTGACGCCCTTTTGCTTGAGGAAGCTGGCGACACGACGCGCGTTCTCCCACAGCTCGGCGTAGGTGTAGGTCACCTCGACGCCGCCGTCGTGGGTGAAGTGGCTCAGCGCGCGGGACTCGCCGTTCGCCTTACAGGCTGAGTTGAAGACCTCGATGAGGTCCTGGGCGCGGGCGACCTTCTTGACCCGGCGCAGCTTGTCGTCGAGCAACCCGAAGACCCACTTCTGCAGGCCCTCCATGTGCACGTCCATCCAGTAGTGCCGCCAGTCGAGCAGATCGAGGGCATAGCCGAAGGTCGGCTTCTCCTCATCGACCAGCTGGTCACTGAGCGCGCGCCACTCCCGGGTGTTGAACTCGGGGTTGTTCTCGAGGATGAACGGCGCAAACAGACGCAGGATGGTGTCGCTGACGTTCGCCGCCTTCTCGAGGCCCTTGAGGGCCCCCTGGGCCTGGCGAGCGACCGGCGCGAGCGGACCGCCGCGCACCTTCGACAGCGCCTTCTGCGCGCTCTTCGCGAAGCGCCGCACGAAGGGTGATCCGCGCTTTTGGTACTCCTTCTCGCTCATCGAGATGGTGTCCAGGTTGCGCAGCAGGTGCTTCTTGAAGACGTTCTTCTCGTCGCTGTCGTAGCGCCGGCGCCAAGCCAGGTTGGTCAGCTCGAGCGCGCGATGCATGCGCAGCGGGTTCACGTCGCCGGTGGCAAATTGATAGACCGGCTTGTGGCGCCCGTGCAGCAGCGCGGTGGCCGCCAGCAAGGTGCCGCGGCACACGTCGTCGACGGGCACGACGTCGAGGATGTTGTCGGGGTTGGACGGCGTAAACCGCACGCCCTTCCAATAGATGTAGACGATGGGCGCGCAGGTGTTGATGCCCTCGTTCCAGCCGGGGAACGGGAACGTGTTGCTGCTCTCGACGATGGCCGGGCGCACGATCGTGACCGGGATGTTCATCTCGGCGGCGCGCTTGATCGTGACCTGCTCGCCGATCGACTTGGTGTAGGTGTAGGTGTTCGTCCACCCCCACTGCTTGGCGCGCTCCATGCCCTCGCGCTTGAGCTCATTGTCGACCCAGCGGGTCTTGAACGTCTTGAAGCCGTCCTCGAGCCGCTGCGGGTTCTCGTAGTCGAGCCCCTTGTCGGTCAGGGCCTGACGCGCCTGATCATAGAAGCGCGTCTCGAGCACCTGCGCGTCGGCGCGGCGACGCACCTCTTCGGCCAGGGCCACCGCGTCGTTGAGCTCGCGCTCCGCGTCGAACGCCATGCCCGTGGGGCTGTAGCCCACCACCGGCGCCGACTCGAGGATCTGACCGCTGCGCTCGCCGGCGACGAAGCACGTCGACATGTGCACCAGGCCGCAGCCCGCTGCCTTGGCGAACTCGAGCTTGTGCGCGACGCCGCGGCTGTTCACGTTGAGCGCCTGATCCAGCGGCGGATCGAAGTTCACGTTGCCGGCACAATGCAGAATCACGTCGACGGGATCTGTCTGGGTGACCTCGGTGAAGTCACTCTCGGTCAGGCCCAGGCGATCGCGGGTGATGTCGCCGGCGACCACGTTGACGACCGTGTCAGACCAGTCCTGCAGCGTCTCGTTGCCGATGCGCTTGGCGACCTCCTGAAAGGGCTCCGACAGCAGCACGACCGCGTCAAAGCGCTCGCGCGGATCGGAGTAGCTGCGGTTGGTGCGCACCAGCACGCTGATGCGGCGCACTTCGCGCAGCTCGGTGGCGATCATCGCCAGCAGCACCTTGCCCACGAAGCCGGTGGTGCCGGTGATGAAGAGGTGCTTGCCCGCGAATGTCTTCTTGACCGACAGCTTCGGCAGCGTGCCGGGCTCGTTCAATTCGGCCGCTTGCGTTGGCTCGATCATGGACTCGGACACGCCGCTACTCCTCCATGTCGCAGAGCATGATCGGCGGGCAATGGAACATGGTGACTTCGGGCACGCTCTTGCCCAAAATCCCCTGCGCCATCTCCAACGCCTCGTCCAGCGTGCGCGCGTTACGCCAGCCCAGCTGCAGCGGCACCTGGGTGTGTTCCGCGTCGACCACGATGACGTGATCGCCCAGCCATTTGCGGCCCGCGTCGCCCCAGTACCACATGTAGAACGGGTGCACCGGGTGGTACGCGTTGCCCTTGCGATACATCTGAATGTAGTCGGGGTTCGACGTGAACTCGTGCTCGAACTTGTGGATGTCGTAGCTGTTCGTGCTGATGCTCAGCATGCGGTGATAGAACTCGACGTACGACGGATGATGGGTGCGGTGAAACTCTTCGCGGCACGGGTGGAAGACGATGAGAACGCCGTCCTTCTTCACCAGCGGCATATTCCGGTAAAGATTGAACAAATACCCCAGCACCATCACCTGCACGAGCAGCGGATTCATGATGCTGTATACGCTGTAAGGTGAGATGGGAGAGACCCCCATCACGACCACGTCGGCCTGCCCCTTCACGGGCACTGCGTACTGCGCGTACTGCTTCTCGAGGATCTTGGCATGCACCGGCTCGGTGGCACCCGCTTCGACGCCAATTACACCGTAAGGTGCCGTGACCTTGTTGAAGATCGCGCGGCGTGCGCTCTCGGGCAGGCGCTCCAGCATCGCGGCGCTGGCGCGTTGCTTGGCCCAGTCGAACTCGCTCCAGGTGCGCTCGGGGCGACCCAGGTGCGCCAACTGTCCGCCGAACATCCGGTTGTTGACCGTCGTCTCGATGTGAAAGACGTCGAGCTGCTCGTCGACGATCTTGCCCATGCGATCCATGATGCCCTGCAGGGCGGACTTCTCGTGCCGGGTGTCCATGTAGGAGTGGCACTTGTGCAGCGTGCGCGTGTTGTGGTGCGCGCTGACCGAGGCGTAGTCGCACAGCCCGACCGTCACGCTCTTATGGCCGCCGTTCATCGGGACCAGGTTGAGGTTGACGTAGATGAGCAGGTCGCTCTCGACCGCGCGGCGGTTGAGGCGGACGCGATCGCCCTCCTTGGTCACGCCGATCTCGACGATGCCGTCGGGATCCTCAGCGTCGTGGTTGTAGAGGCGATCCGGATAGTAGTCGCGATAGATCTTGTCGCCGACCATGCGCTTCATCTCGGGGCCGGTCATGTGCCGATGCAGGCAGACCGCGATGATCAAGTGGATGTCGTCGACGCCATAGTCGGCGCAGAGCTTGAGCACCTCGGTGAGCACCATCCCGCGGATGTCGGGCTTGGCCATGGGCGGCAGCGGCATCGACAGGTCGTCGATGGCGATGGTGAGCTTCATGCCCGGCCGCAGCTTCGCGAAGAGCGGATCCGAGTCGTCCGGGTGGCTCAGCGCATAGCGGATGGCCGCTTTGACGTTGCCGATCGGCTCCATGGGGCGGTTCGGATAGATGATCCGGCTGCCGCGGGGCAGCGTCAGCTCTTTGAACCGGGTGCCGTGAAACGCAACGAGGGGGCCGGTCTTGTCGTCGACGAACTCGATGTTGGAATCGCGCGTGATCCTCGGGCGGGGACGGGCCATGGGTTACCTCGGTGGGTCTCGCTTGGAGCGGGTTTGAATCGATCGAATCTGAGTCGAAGCGTGCACGCGGGTGCCGGGCGCTAAGACGCGAACATCACCGGCCAGTTATGGGCCGTGGCCGTCGCCTTGAGCTGCATGTCGGGGTTGACCGCAACCGGGTGGCCCACCGCGCTGAGCATCGGGATGTCGCTGGCGCTGTCGGCGTATGCGCGACAGTCGGCGAGCGCGTAGCCCTTCTCATGGGCGTAGGTGCGCACGGCCTCCGCCTTGACGGGCCCCGCGTATACCGGCGGGATCAAGCGGCCGGTGGCCATGCCATGCTGAAATTCGAGGCGGTTGGCGTACCAGGCGTCGACGCCCAGGTAGTCGGCCAGCGGCTTGGTGACCGTGTCGAGGGCGCCGGTGATGATCACCTGCTCGTAGCCCTCGTCGCGCGAGCGCTTCATCAGCTCAAGCATGTCGCTGAAGACGTTCTTGCGGATCATCTTCTCGAACAGCTCTTCGCCAAGAATGTAGAGGCGATCTTCGCTGATGCCCTTGTAGCTCTTGTAGAAGAGGTCGTTGAAGAACTTACGTCCCATTCGATCTGCCGCGGCGTACAAAGGCAGCGACGCCGCCAGCTTGGCGGCCCGGCCGATCTTGCCGGTGATGGTCGGGACGTTGACCGCGTACCACGCGTATGCGTGCACGACGTTGGTGCTGATCAGCGTGCCGTCGACGTCGTAAAATGCGGCCGCTTTGGGGGCGGGAGCCTTCTTGGCCTTGGGGTCGCTCGATTCGCTCAATCTCTCAGCTCTCCAACGTCAGGCTCCGCCAGCCCCTTATCAGGCCGGACGGGCGGCCCTATAAGGCCACTGCAACGGCCGGATATAGGCCATGAATCCGCTTCATTTTCAAGGGAGAATGCCTGCCCCTGCGGTGGGCGTCGCTGGGCATTCAGCCGTGTCTGACGGTGCGAATCAGGGAATGAACGTCATTCAGTCGGCATGGTTCGGGCCGCGACCCCCCGGCGATGCGAAGGCGCGGTAGCGGTGATTGAGCGCTGTGCTTTTCTGCATCGACGCGGGGCGGTGATCCTGCGCGGCGACCTGAGGGGCGGTCTGAGGGGCGGTCCGGGGGTGATCCGGAGCGGTGAGTCAGGGCGCGACGCGCGCATTGAGCCAGCGGATCGAATGCGCGCTCGCCTTGGCGTAGCTCTCGCGCAGGGTGCGCTCGATGAAGCCTTCGAAGACCTTGCCCAGGCCGAAAATGCGCACCTGGATGTCGAACTCGGCCGTGCGCAGGCAGGTGTCTTCGCCCAGCGGCGTGACCGCCATCACGGTGCGCACCGTGACCTTGTCTGCGAGGCGACTCGGGACGATTTGCGACTCCCAGGCCATGCCCTCCATCGTGCCGACTTCGCGGTACGTAAACGTCGTTCCCAGCAGCTTCGCGACGGGCTTGGGCATGTTCAATTTGGGCTGCACGCGCACGGTGCGATGCTCCACCATGCCACTCGCGTCGCGGTCTTCTCGCTCGATATCGAACGCCCCGCAACCCAGGGTTTCGAGGTAGAGCGTGCGGCTGTAGTCGGGGTCGAAGAACATCTCTGTGAAGAACCGGTCGAACGCGATGGGAAACGTGTGCTGGACGGTGAAGCGCATGGGGTCAACGTAGCCTTGTCGCGGTGCGGGGGCGATCAAAATGGGGGCCGAACGCCGGAAATGCGGGGATGAACTCGAATTCGAAGAGAGGCTGACTCCCCTACTCCCACCACTCCACGAAGATGCCGGCCACGATCTGCGCGCCGCGATCGTGCACGAACGCGATGACGCCCGATCCGTCGCCGCCGCAGGCGCTGTCGTCGAGCGCGGCCGTCCACAGTTCCAGATCGCCTTCGCGCGCCTCGGCCCAGGCATCAATCTCGCAGAGCTCGGTGTCGCCCAGCGCGCCGTCCCAGTCTTCGATCTCTGCGGTGAAGGAGTCGGTCACTGCGCAGCCAGATGCGCGCCTGATTTGGGCGCGGTCGAACTCCAGGGCGCCGGTGCAGTCGCCATCGAACGACTTCGACAGCAGCTCGTAGACGGCACGAACGCTGCCCAAGGAGAACATCTGGCCCGACTGCAGGCCGTTGACCTTGAACGCCTCAAAGCTGGTCATCGACGGGTCGGGGCGATCGGTCGATTCGAAGGTCAGGCCCTCAAAGCGTCCTTCAGGCTCGGCCACGAAGCATGGCCACAGCTCGCCGTCGCCAATTGAAGTCGAACGCGTGAAGGCGGGTGTCGGCGCTCAGGCTGGCCTTGGCCGGGGTGCCCAACTCGACCGCGCCGAACACGGTCGGCTGCAAGAAGGAGTCGACTTTCGTATCGAGGTTCGTCTCAGGACCAGCCCCCAGTCAGGTGACCAGTCGACTCGCCTGCTCGGCCGGACTCACTGCGGCGCGGGCGATCCGGTTCGTTCTTGCCAGGTCGCGCTGTCGACCACGTCCTGCCGAAACGCCGAGTGGCACCCGTTGCACGCGTTGAGCGTGTTCGCCGTGGCCGCCAAGACCGCCTTGAGGTCCTTCTTCTTGGCGGCCGGCCGGATCGCGTCGGCGCGCTTATGAAAATCGAGCGCCAAGGCGGTGAAGCCCTCGGCGCCCTTGCCCATGTGGTGACACATCTGCTGCATCTCGGGCGACGACTCGATGGTGCGTGCGGCCAGCATGACCGCACCCCACTTGCCCGCGGCGGCGCCCGCGATGATGCGCTCGATCGCCTGCAGATGCTGCTGCATGTTCTGCTTTTGGTGCCACGCCATCATCGGAATCAACGCGACGGGCTTGCGCGGATCAAGCGCGGCCAATGCGTCCGCGGCGTGGTCGTAAGACTTGGCGGGCTGGCTGGCGGCGGGCTGGCTGGCGGCGGGCTGGCTGGCGGCGGGCTGGCTGGCGGCGGGCTGGCTGGCCGGCGGCTCGGCGAAGGCGAGCAGTGGCAAAAGCAGGCAACACGAAACGACGATGCGCATCAGGGCGTCCTTCGGGTCAGCGCGCGGGCAAGCTCAGCGAGCGCGTCGAGGGTGACTTGAGGGGCAGACAGATGGGAGAGGACCGCGTCGAAGTGGGCCGCGCTCGACGCGTCGATAATGGCCGCGACCCGCTGGCCTTTCTGGGTGAGGACCAGCCGGCGCGCGCGTCGATCGCTGGGGTCGACCGTGCGCTCCAGCTCTCCGAGGGCCTCCATGCGCGCACACAAGCGCGAGACGTTCGACTGGTCGACCCCCATGCGCTCGGTCAGCGCCGAGACGCTCAACGGACCCGCCGACAGGGTGAGTAGAGCATGGGCGTGGGGCATCGAGAGCGCGGCCCCGCACGGCCGACGCGCGGTCTCCATCGCGCCATGGGCGACGAAGATCGCGCGCAGCGCGTCGCGCAGCATGCGGGGTGATGGCTGGGGGTCAGGCGTGTTCATAGGCCCGTGAGCGTATCAATACATGCGTTCGCATACAATCCAATCAATGTCTCTGACGCTGCATGAAGTGATTGCGGCACGAATGCAACGCACCCCCTGGAAGAGCCATGTTTCGTTTGACGACCGTCTGTCTGTTGGCCATGACCGGCTCGGCCCTCGCCCTGTCGCCCCTCATGCAGCCCAAGCCCATCGTCGAGCCGGTGCTCGATCAGCCCAGCGTCAAGGTGGTCAAGATCACGCTGGCGCCCGGCGCAGTGCTGCCGACGCACTCGACGCCGGTGCACGCGACCGTCGTCGCCCTCTCGAGCACCGGGACGGTGGTGATTGGCGACAAGACCCACCCCCTCGCCAGCAGCGGCACGGTCTTCTTGCCCAAGGTGGTGCCGCACTGCGTCATCAACAACGGATCCGTACCGTTGGTGGTGCATCATCTGAAGCCCTGATCGCTGAAGCCCTGATCGCTGAAGCCCTGATCGCTGAAGCCCTGATCGCTGAAGCCCTGATCGCTGAAGCCCTGATCGCTGAAGCCCTGATCGCTGAAGCCCTGATCGCTGAAGCCCTGATCGCTGAAGCCCTGATCGGATGGTTGGGGCTGACGCTGCCCCCCGCGATCGGCTGAGCCGACACGCTATGGCGCCAACCGACGGATCGACACCACATCTCGCGCGCCAGGATGCTCCGCGGCGGTCCAGATGCGATCGGTGTGTCGCTCGAAGTACAGATCCTCACACCCATACACCCAGGCCGAGATGCTGCTTTCGGCCAGGCCTGGCCGCGTTCGATACAATCGGCCCAGGCGCCCGGCCTGACTCGACGATGACAGATACACATCCCCCTGCCAGGTCAGCCCGCCCTGCACCCGGGTCTGCCCGGTGACCAACGCGTCGCTCGCCGTCACCTGTGCGCCCCGCTCTTGCAGCCAGCCATCCGGCCCGACGGGCCAGCGCACCACCCGGCCGCCCGGATCGTCGCTGCGGTACTCGCCCGACACGATCTGGGGCACTTCGCCGCTGCGATCCAACCCGGCGAAGGAGAAGCGCAGCGGGCAGCTGTCGGGCAGGCGCTGGTAGCGATCGATCTGCGGCACGATGTAGCGATAGCCATGGGCGTCGACGCGGCCATCACTGACCCCGATGCGATCGCGATCGTCGAAGTGCGTGACCTCGATGGCCTGCGACACATCGAAGACCCGGAAGCCCTCGGTGGTGTCAGCCACGTAGAGCAAGTCGCCGATCCAAGTGATGCCGCCCGCATGCAGGGGCCCGCCATTCGCGGTGGTGACGGCCGCGAAGGTCGCCCGCCCGCCGACACGCTCAGGGACGACGAGCAGCAGGTGCCGATAGCGGACGGCGGCGGGGTTGGTGAAGTCGACGATCGAGATGCGGACGCCCTTGGTGGGGCGCGCGTCGCGATGGTCGTACCAAGAGACGACAAGCAGGCGCCGGTCGGGCGCATCGTCGGCGGCGACGGCGTCGCTGATGCCCGTAATGCCCTGCGGATACCAATCGGCCGTGGCCATGTCGCCGGCGTTCCAGCGCAAGCCCTCGAAGGGATGATTGCGCAGTCGATCCGCGGCGGCGGCGGTGATGCCGTCCTCGGCGGTGCGGTTGAGGTTGACGGCCGTGAACGCCACTCGCCCCCGGGCGCTCTGGCTGATCTCGGCCGCGAGGGCGCGGGCGGCGGCGGGATCGCCGGTTCGGCGAAGCTGGAAGGCGCACGACTCGACCGCGACGGCGCGGTGTTCGACGACCTCTGCGGGATCCAGCTCGGCGCAGTTGACCCTGCACGGCGCGACCGTAGCGTCGGGCAGCCGGGCGTCGGGCAGACGGGCGTCAGGCAGTTGGGCGTCGGGCAGCCGGGCGTCAGGCAGTTGGGCGTCGGGCAGTTGGGCGTCGGGCAGTTGGGCGTCGGGCAGTTGGGCGTCGGGCAGTTGGGCGTCGGGCAGTTGGGCGTCGGGCAGCCGGGCGTCGGGCAGTTGGGCGTCAAGATCGGGACCACTGTCTGGCCGGGGCGTGCGCGCATCGGGGCGGCTGGCGTCGGCGATCTCGGCGTCGGCTCCGCGGTCAGCGCCCAGGTCCGAAGCGAGTCCGGCATCTGGCAGTTGCGGCGACGATGGTGTGCAGCCGAGCAGCGCGACGAGCGCGCCGACCAGCGTGAGTATCAAACGGGGCATGGGTCCTCTCAGACGGCGAGCGGGCTTGAGGTGTTGAGGCCGGTGCTGCTGGTCATCGACGATAACCGCGTCGAGATCGAGGCGTCTCCAAGCGGCGC
>JBNMOZ010000146.1:0-10580 GCA_051276005.1 Bradymonadia bacterium
GAGCGCGCTCTTTTGAGTTCGCAGGTCTTGCAGGATCTTGGCCGAGTCGATGCCCGCTGCGACCGGCCCGGGGCGCGCCTCGGCCACGGTTTGCAGACGAGCACCGGGCTGCGACGTACGATCGATTGGCCGCTGGGGCGCGCACTGCTTGCCGCCTTCGACCTCATCATATTCGTCGTCTGCCATGGCGTTCCTCGATCGGTCGGGCCAGAGCCTGAAGCCGGTCTGCCCAGCGCTCAGACGTATCGAGCATGCAATTTAACAGTATAGTCATAATTGGCTCGAAAGCACTGCTCGAAAGCACTGCTCGCATGCCGTTCTTCAGAAATGAGCCACACCCATTGGCCCGCTGACTCTGCGCTGGGCACTCGTGACGGCCCATTGTCAGGACGACACTCCTGTGGTGCGACCGGCTTGATGCGCAGACGCAATCGCTCACCTGGGCGGACTTCAGGCGCCCTGACATCGATGGGCGCGAAGACCGCTATCGGCTCCTCGCAGCGGCGACGTCGTTGTGCGGCGTCGTTGTGCGGTGTCGGCTCACGGATCGGTCAAGCCCAGGTGCGGCATCAGTTGACGTCCGCCAACAGGGCCGGCCAGATGGCCGCCCTGGCCGACAGACTTCGCGCTCTGCGAAAATCCCTCGCACCCCGCTCGCGCACACCGCATCCTCTGACCATGCAGACCGGATATCTCACCCTCGGCAGGGTCCGCGGCGCGCTGGTGCGTATGCACTGGAGTGCCTTCGCGCTGGCGCTCCTGCTCGGCTACAGCCGCCACGGATCAATTTGGACGAGCCTTCTGGGGTCGTTCTTCGTGCTCGCTCTCATCGTCGTGCACGAGTTTGGCCACGCCTTCATGGTTTGGCGGTATCGGCACACGGTGCACTCACTGGACGTCTTCGCCTTCCACGGCTGGTGTCGGTGGAGCGGGCGCCCCAGCCCATATGAGCGCGCGATGATCGCCTGGGGCGGCGTCTTCGCGCAGCTGGTGCTGCTGGGCGTGGCGTTGCCGATCATGCTGCTGGTCGATCAGCGGGGCATCGCCCTGTCAGCCATGGTGCACGTCTTCGTGTGGACGAACCTGTACCTCATCGGGATCAACCTGATCCCCATCGCGCCGCTGGACGGGGCTGAGGCCTGGAAGCTCCTGCCGCTGCTCAAACAGCGCGGCCCGCGGCAGTTTCATATGGATGATCAACCACCCAAGCGGGGGTCTGATCGCGGGCGTCCTCGGCGTCAACCCCGCGCCCAGCGCAAGTCCCGACCGCCGTTGCGGCTGCTGACGCCGCCACCTGGCGACACCCCGCCGGTCTCTGAGAGCAGCCAGAAGATCGCAGACGACGTGATCCGCGATGCGATCGAGCGATCTCGACGCAAGTTCGAAGACCCTGACACCAATGATGATTGAGGCCTTCGCAGGCGGTCGCCGAGCATGAGCATGCGCGGAACCTGAAGCAGACGGGCGTCTGCGTCGTAGAGGCTGGATCGGCGCAGGTCCTGAATGCAGGCCCTGGATGCACAGGCGGCGCGGTCGGTCAGGATCGGCCCTGGGTTACCGAGCGCGGTAGGTGATGCGGCCGCGCGTCAGATCGTAGGGCGACAGCTCGACGGTGACCTTGTCGCCGGGCAGGATGCGAATGAAAAACTTACGCATCTTGCCAGACACATGGGCGAGGACCTTGTGGCCGTTCTCAAGTTCGACGCGAAACATCGCGTTGGGCAACGGCTCGATGACCGTACCCTCGACTGAGATACCTTCTTCTTTTGCCATGACGGCTCCTTGAACTCTGGCCTAGCGAGGACGGTAACAGGTCGCTACACCGTCCAAATCGAGCGGCAGTCTAGCGATTCGGTACCGAAAGGCAAGCGGCGTCTGCCGCGATGCCGATAATTCATGGGCCGATACCCGGCCCGATGGGCTCTAATCGTCGGAGAGGTTGCGCGTGCGAGCGAGGCGATCGAGCGTCTGCTGGTAGCGAATCTCCCAGTCAGCCGTGCCCTCGTTGAGGTTCTTGATGCGCTTGCGAACCTCCATGTCGAGCTCGTCGTCGGCGCTCATATGCTTCTTGACGACGATGGCGATCGCGGCGCGCAGATCGTGATCCTGACCGTAGATCTCTTCGACGTGCTGCGTGTGCAGGAACGTCTCAATCAGCTGGTTGCAGATGTAGCCGACCGAGTCGTCATACAGACCAAAGCCGCGTTGTTTCGCCAGCTTACGCTTGATCTTCTGATGCCCGCCGTAGTCGAGGCCGCGCTCTTGTGCGACGTCCTTGGCCTCTTCAGTCAGGGCGCGGTCAGAGCGCAGGTACTCTTTGAGCACCGACTCGGCGTCGAGCACCACTTCGGCGGCGCTCTCGGTGCTGACCTCGATGAGCTCCTTGGTGATGAGGGCTTCCACGACCTCGGCAGAGATTGCTGAAACGCGGCTGGCGTACAAGCGCATGCTGACTCCCATCGACGCGGGACTGACTCGCGTTACTGACTTCGTTTGATGGGCCTATCTATCAAAGGGCGCAGGCGCCGACAATGTTGATCTCGCCCCGATCAGTCGGTCGAGGCCTGATCGGCCCAATTCTCCAACGCTTGTTTGGCGGCCGCGCGCTCGGCTTGCTTCTTCGAACTGCCACTGCCCTCGCCCACGATCTCGCCGTTCACGCAGGCCTGGAGGAAGAACGTCTTGGCGTGATCGGGGCCCTCTGTGCGCGCGATGGCGTAGGTGGGCGACACGCTGTGGACCTTCTGGGCGTATTCTTGTAGCCGGGTCTTGAAGTCGCGATGGGCCACGCTCGTCTGGGCGGCCTTGATGCGCTCATCAAACTGCGACTCGATGAACGTGCGCGCGGCCTGAAGCCCGACGGCCAGGTAGATGGCGCCCACGACGGCCTCGTACGCGTCGGCAAGCACCGACGGCTTCTCACGCCCCTGGGTGCGGTCTTCGCCGCGGCCCAATCGCAGCACCGGCCCGATGTCGAGCCGGCGCGAGACCTCGGCCAGGCTGCGCATGTTGACGATGCTGGCGCGCAGCCGACTCAGATCGCCCTCACGCAAGCTGGGGTGCGCGACCATCAAGCCGTGGCTGACCACAAGCTCGAGCACCGCGTCGCCCAGAAACTCGAGGCGCTCGTTCTGCATGGCGGGCGTGCCGGCCTCGTTGGCGAACGACTTATGGGTCGTCGCCTCGCGGAGCATGTCCAAGTCGCCAGTATATTCGATGCGCTCAGCAAACGCCTTGAGCGCGGTCTCGCGCGGGTTTTGGTGACTCATGCAGCCTCTGCGTGTTCTGCCTGAGTGATCCATCCGCCGCCCAAGACGCGGCTGCCGTCGTACAGCACCACGGCCTGCCCGGGGGCGATGGCCGACTCGGGCTCTTCGAAGCGCACCCGCATGTGGGCACCGTCGACCTCGACCTGCACCGCAATACCGCGGTGTCGATGGCGAATGCGGGCCGTCGCAGCGAAGCTCGCGCTGGGCGGCTCGCCGGCGATCCAGCGCAGCCGGTTGGCGCGCAATCCATGGCTGATCAGCGCCTCGGGGCCACCGACCACGATCGTCTTGGACGGGCCGTCGAGGCTGAGCACGTACAGCCGCTCGCCAGCCGCGACGCCCAGCCCCTTGCGCTGACCGACGGTGTAGTTGTGCACGCCGCGGTGCACGCCCAGCTCGCGGCCGTCCTGATGCATGATGGGGCCTGCCGACGGCACGTTCTTCGCGCCCACGATCTTCTCGACCACCCGCGCGTAGTTGCCGTCAGGCACGAAGCAGATGTCTTCGCTGTCGGCCTTGTCCCAGTTGGGCAGGCCCATGGCCTTGGCCTTGGCCCGCACCGTCATCTTGTCGAGCTCGCCGAGGGGGAAGCGCGTCATGGCGAGCGCGTCACCGGGCACGCCGAACAGGAAGTACGACTGGTCCTTGTTCAAATCCAGCGCCCGGTGCAGCGCCCACCCGTCGCCGTGCGGCAACACCTGCGCGTAATGGCCGGTGATGAGCAGGTCGGCCCCCAGCGCCTTGGCGCGTTCGAGCAGCGGCGCGAACTTGACGTGATCGTTGCACTGCACGCAGGGGTTAGGGGTGCGCCCGGCCAGGTAGTCGGCCGCGAAGGGCTCGATGACGGTGCGCCGAAAGACATCGCGGTAGTCGACGATGTAATGCGGCACGCCCAGCGCGTCGCAGACCTCGCGGGCGTCCATCAAGTCGTCAGGCGAGCAGCAGGATCCGCCGCGACGCTCCATCTCGGCGGGCGTCGCGTCGCGCAGCTTCATGGTCAACCCGACCACGTCATGCCCCGCTTCAACCATCAAGCCTGCGGCGACGGACGAGTCGACGCCCCCACTCATGGCGACCATCACGCGCATCGTCGTCTCCTCGTGAAGCTGATTGTTGGGCAGCAATTCATACAGTCAGCCATCACGCGCACGCGCCCTGGGCGCGAACGCGTGCCACCAGCGCCGGCAACGCGGCCAGGCACCCTGCGACCTCAGCGGCCGTCGTAGACGGGCCCATAGAGAGGCGTAGGCCCTCACGGGCGGTTGCGTCATCCAAACCCAGGGCGCGCAATGTCGGCGAGGGCTCGATGGAGCCCGCCGAACAGGCTGATCCGCTCGACAAGCAGTAGCCTTCAAGGTCGAGCGCCGCCAGCAGCAGATCGCCGGGCACGCCCTCGAAGCGAAAGGCGCTCGTGTTGGCCAGTCGAGGCGCGCCGGCGCCGTGCACCACGGCGCCCGAGATCGCGCCCAAGCCGGCCTCGAACGCGTCACGCAGCTGCGCCAGGCGCGTCATCGCGGCCACCCGGTCAGGCACGCGGGTCGCCGCGACGCCAAGCCCGACGATGCCCAGCACGTTCTCGGTGCCGGCGCGCCGCCCCCGCTCTTGGGGGCCCCCCGCGAGCCACGGCCGCAACGCGAACCCCGGCGAGAGCCAGAGCGCACCGACGCCCTTGGGACCGCCAATCTTATGGCCCGAGATCACCGCGGCGGCGCAGCCCAGCTCAAGGAGCGAAACAGGCGCACGGCCAACCAGCTGGACCACGTCGCAGAGCAGCGGCGCCGTCAGCGCGGCCGCGATCGCGGCGATGGGCTGGCACACGCCGATCTCATTTTGCGCCGCCATGACCACCACGAGCGCCGTGTCAGGCCGCACCGCAGCGCCCACCGCACCCGCATCGATTCGACCAGCCGCGTCGACGCCCACGGCGGTGACCTCGGCGCCGATCGCTCGGCACGCGCCGAAGACGGCCGGATGCTCCACCGCGCTCACCACCACATGCCCGCCGGGCGGCACGAGCCCAGCGATGGCGACATGCAGCGCTTCAGTGGCGCCGCTGGTGAAGATGAGCTCACCGGGGACCACCCCGAGCGCCTGCGCGACCTGCCGCCGCGCCAACTCAACGGCCGCCCGCGCGCGGCGTCCCCACCGGTGTACGCTGCTCGGGTTGCCAGACTCGACGTCGAGCCAGGCGCGCATCGCGTCCGCGACCGCCGAATCAAGCGGCGCAGAGGCGTTATGGTCAAGATAGATGCTCATGCGGGGCGCAAACTATCGGCCGCGCCGCGCAGCGTCAATTGCAGCCGGCTGCGGAGGACGGCGCTGCCTACTCGGGCATCGGTGCATTGGGCCGGACTGGCACCCGAATCGCGACCCGGGCGCCGCCGCCCGTCGCGTTGGAGATCAAAAGGCGTCCGCCGTGCAAATCAGCGATGCGTTCAGCGATCGCGAGGCCCAGGCCCGTCCCGCCATGGGTGCGCGTGATGCTGTCATCGATCTGATAGAAGGCCTCGATCACGCGATCGCGCTGCTCCACGGCGATGCCTGGACCCGCATCTGAGACCGCCCACTCGACCATGCGCGTATCGCCGTCAGGGCCCCGCAAGACGTGCACGGCGAGCTGGATGATCTGACCGTCAGGGCCAAACTTGATGGCGTTGCCCACGATTTGCCGCAGCGCCTCAACAAGGCGCCCGCGATCGGCCACGATGCGCTCGAGGCGCCCGATGCGCAGGTCGAGCCGCATTCGGCGCTCCCTGACGGCTGACTGCATGCCGTCGGCGACTTCGCGCGCGATCTTCGATGGATCGACCACTGCCGTCTCCAGGCAGACGCCGCCGCTGGCAAAGCGAGTGACGTTGAGCAGGTTGTCGATGATGCCGCCGAGCCGCTCCAGCGAGCCCGCCATGCGCCGCAGGACCGTGCCTTGTTGACTGTTGACGGGGCCCAATTCGCCACCAAACAGCATCTTGACGTAGCCCATCAGCGGCGTCATCGGCGTGTGCAGCTCGTGGCTGACGTTGCGCAAGACCGCCATCTTGAGCGCGTCGACCTCGCGCAGACGGGCGTTGGCCTGGGTCAGCTCGCGCACCTTGACTTCGAGTCGCGTGACGACACGACGGTTCTGGTCGATGAGATGGCCGGTCCGCTCCCCTTCGGGCAGGATCTCGCGCCGCCCGTCTCGAAAGGCCTCGATTTGATGGCCAAACGTCGCCATCCGAATCGGCTTGACGATGAAGCCGTCGAACCCCAGCGCGAGCGCCCGATCGCGATCGCCCTCGGCCGTAATCGCCACCACCGGCGTGTTCGCCATCGCCGGCTCCCCCTTGAGCCGGGTGACGACCTCGTAGCCGTTAAGGCCAGGGATGTTGATGTCGACGAGCAGCAGATCCGGATCTTCGCTCAGCGCGAGCTCGATGCCCGTCAGCCCGTCGACGGCGTCTGTGACGCGATGCCCACGCGCCTCGAGCAGCTTACGCACCAGCAGGCGGTTCTCGCGCCCGTCTTCGATGTGCAAGACATGCACGCCGCTACTCCGGGACCGCAGCGAGGGCGTCTGGCAGCAGTGCGCGTAGGCCGTCGGCGGTGTTGCATTCGGGGGTCTGCCAGACGCGCGTCAGCAGCCATGCGAGGATTCGACCCACCCGCGCCGATGGACGCAGACCCGCCGTCTGCATGAGCGCGCGTCCGTCGAGGGCGAGGTCTTTGGGCGTCGATGGGGCCGATCGCGCGTCACAAGCGTCGATGCGCGCGGTCAACGCATCCCACGGCGCCGGATCGACGGCCCACGCCCGATGCAGCCCCAACCAGGCCGTCAGGTCGGCGATGGGCGCGATGAACCGGCGCAGCGCGAACGGCGTCTGCAGCGTCGTCGGCTCAATCGAATATGCGAGCAGGTTCGCCAGGCGGGCGCGCTGCGCGTTCGGCAGCTTCAGGCGAGCCGCGAAGGGCTTGGCGCCCAGGCCCGATGCCAGCAGCAAGACCGCCAACCGACCGTCTTCATCCAGCGAAGGCAGCGCCGCACATGCGCGCTCGAACCGCGCGCCGTCGAGCGCCGCCACCTCGGGCAGGAAACCCGCCAGCAGCCCACAGTCGCGTAACTGCCGCAGGCCACGCGGCGCCAAGGGGGCCCGCAGCAGCTTGAGGAACTCAACTTGGATGCGCTCGACGCTGACCTTGGCGAAGGTGTCGAGCGTGGCCGTGATCGCGGCCCATGTCGCCGGCTCGATGGTCAGGTCGATCACCGTCGCGAAGCGCACCGCGCGCATCGGCCGCAGCCCGTCCTCGCTGAACCGCTCGAGCGGTTCGCCGACGGCGCGGATTGTTCGTGTTTGCAGGTCGCCCTGCCCATCGAAGGGATCGACGATGGTCTGGTCGATGGGGTTATGCGCCATCGCGTTGATCGTGAAGTCGCGCCGGGACAGGTCGGCCACCAAATCGGTCGTGAACTGCACCTCATCGGGGCGGCGACCGTCGGTGTAAGTCCCCTCGACGCGATAGGTCGTCACTTCGATGGGCTCGCCGTCTTCGACGATGGTCACCGTGCCATGCTGCAGCCCCGTCGGGATCGCCTTCTCGAAGAGGCCGGCGACGACCTCGGGGCGGGCGTTGGTCGCCACGTCCCAGTCGTTGACGGCGCGGCCCAGCAGGGCGTCGCGCACGCAGCCGCCCACCAGCCAGCCTTCGAAGCCTGCGGCGGCGAGTCGGTCGAGCACCCGCACTGCGCCGGCGGGCGGATCGAGTCGGAGTCGGCGAGTCTGGGTCAGTGCCATCGGGCAGTCCTGCGCGGCGAAAATACGGTTTTCTCGAACTATTCTGGCGCTGCTCTTCATTCGAAGACCCGACGTTCGTACCATCGTCACGTGCCAAAACTCCGACTTTTATTGCGAACTCGCCGCGCCGGCAGACCGTTGCAGGCGCTCGTCAGCCTCTCGATGCTGCTCGTGTCAGGCTGCAGTGGGCCCCAGCGCGCCCGCGTCAACTCTCCACTCGACGCGGCGCCCCCGCCCGCGCCGCTGACGCGCAGCCTGACCGTGATCGCCTATGCCGACCCGCGCTGGCAGCTGCTCGTCAATCATCGAGAGCGAATCGGCGATCGCATCGACGCGGCGTCCGACCAGCTGCTGGCGCATGTCGGGATGCGCCTCGATCTGCGAGAGGTCAGAGCGTGGCCGACGCCAGTGGCGGATCTGCGGGCCGGGCTCGACGCTCTTCAAGCAGCCGACCTGGCCCCCGAGGCCGATCTGGTCATGCTGTTTACGGCCAGGCCTGTCGATGGGCGCGCCACGGTCGACCGGCTCGAAGCCAGCCGCTACATGGGCAGGTACGTCGTGGTTCGCAGCCTGACGCCCTATCTGGATGGCGATCCGGTGTGGCTGCAGGCCGGTGAGGTGCTGCTGATCGAACGGGCGGTCGCCCGGATTCATGGCGCGATGCCGGTGTGCGGGATGGCGATGATGGGCGACGGGTCGGGCATGCTGTCGCGTCGGATGCGCGCTTGGCGTTGGCACCCGCGCAGCCTGGCGTTGGTGCGCGCCCATGCGAAGCTCGACCTCAAGAGGCGCCGTCTCTCGGCCAAGGCTGCGGGGCAGGTGTTGGAGGCGCTCGCGGCCACCGGCGGATGCGATCGGGCGGCTATCGAGGTGCGGCGCGGCGTCCTCGAGTCGCTCGCGACCCGGGTCGAGCCTCAGGTGAACACCAGCGCCGTCGTGCTCGCCGGCGAGCGCTTACTCGAGGCCGGCAACGCGGTCGCTGCGTTCGAGCGATGCGCGCCCATCGCAGAGCGCGACCCTGATCGGGCGGCGCGCTGTGCCGGCATGGCGGCGATCGCCCTCGACGACCCCGACTCGGCGATTCGCTACCTGCGCGCGCACATGGCCCACAACCCCAACGACGAGACCGTGGTGTTGGCCTTGGCGCGCGCTGTTGGGCGTGACGGTGATGACGGCGCCGCGCGCAGCCTGCTCGCGCTGTACGTCGCGCACAACCCCGAGCACCTGCAAGCCCGCGTCAACTTGGGGGTGGCGATGGCGCGGCTGGGAGACTACCCGGGCGCGAAGGCTCAATGGACCCAGGTGCTCGCGCGTGATCCCGATCATCCAGCGGCGACGAAGCTGCTCGCGCAGATGCCCTGATCACTCGCCGCAGACCGGCCCGACCGTCGACCAGCGCCGCCTGAATGTCAGCCGGGATCGGCTTCCACCGCCGATGAATCCAAAGCCATTGCGTCGGCTGCGCCTGAATCGCCGCCTCGACCTGCGCGACGCAGCGGGCAACGTCTTCAACGAGCGCACCCGTCAACTCGATCGGCGCGTGCACCGTGACGATGTGCCGCCCTGCCGAGCGCCGCGTGAACAGCGGCACGATGGGTGCGCCGCTCTGATGAGCCAACCGCACCAGGTCGGGCATGGTCGCCGCCACCCGGCCGAAGAACGGCACCCACACCGCCCGCCCCGGCGGCGCGTGCTGATCGAGCACGTCGGCGACGATCTCGCCGCGTGCCAGCGCCGCGTGGATCGCCCGGGCCGATCCAGCCCCGAAGAAGCTGGGGCCATCGTGTCGAATTCGCTGCCAGCCGCGCTGCGACGCCCGCCCACTGAAGCGCTTGGTGATCACATGCACCGGCACGTCAAAGCGCCCAGCGGCGCGTACGAGCGCTTCGAAGTTGCCCAGATGCGCGCTGAGCACGAGCACCCCGCGGCCCTCCGCCAGCGCGGCGCGCAGCGTCGCTTCGCCCCGGACTTCAATGGGAGGTGGACGGCCGCCCGCCGATCGCAACGCCTCTGCCAGCGCGCGTCCGTAGTGCCGATAGGCCAGCCTCACGAGCCGACGCGTCGCCCGGGGCGTCGTGCCGAGCGCGCGCTGCAGGTTGTCGCGGGCGATCCGCCGCCGAATGGGCACGACGGCATGCCACAGCGCGCCCAGGAGCACCCCGATGGCGTCGACGACGCGCGGCGGCGCCCGCCCAGCGAGCCAAATCAGGCCCCGCATCAGCCCCCGCCTCGGCGCCCGCACGACACTGCGTCGATCAGGGCATCCAATGACCCCGATTCGAGCCGGAGCCCGATGTGCAGCGTGTTGATGGGGCAATCTACGGGCAGGCGCGCCCGGTCCTTCGCGGTTGTCACCCAGGCGGATCCCAGGTCGGCGATCTCTCGGGCATTGAACCAGTGATGATCGGCCCGCACCCGGCGTTCGACGATGCGGGCGCCATGGCGCTCGAGCAGGTGGATGAACGACGCCGGTCGGGCGATGCCGGTCAGCACCCGGAGCGCCCGCCCGGCCAGCCAGTCAGGCCCCGCGATCCGCCCGCCC
>JBNMOZ010000147.1:0-10571 GCA_051276005.1 Bradymonadia bacterium
GCCGTTCGAAGACATGGATGAGGGCGTCATGGAACTGATCAGCGGCAATCGCGACTACTGGTTCGAGTCCAAGCGGGGCGGCCTGGGGCTCTCGAACACCATGGGGCAAAACCTCAACATCCTGGTGTGCATCCTGGCCGGTCGACCGGTGCCTGACTATGAGTCCGGATCTGATCTGGCGGCGGCGATGCTGCGCTTCGAGCAGGTGTCTGCCGCCGCAAGGCCAATCGCGCCGCCCGACTTCGATGATGAGTAGAGGCCCGGTCAGTTTGGGGCTCGATCGCCTGGCCGACGAGGGGTGTGCGCGGTTGCGCGGGCTGCGGGTTGGGCTGCTCTGCCATGCGGCCAGCGTCGCCAGCGACCTGCGGCACATCACGCAGATCCTGGCAGCCGACGGCGTCAATGTCGTGCAGTGCTTTGGGCCCGAGCACGGCATCTGGGCCGACGCCCAAGACATGATCGCAGTGCGGGAGGCTCCGCCAGAGCCGGTCACCGGTGCGCCCGTGCATTCGCTGTATGGCGCCGACGAGGCGAGCCTCGTCCCGCCGGCTGAGACGCTCGCGGATCTCGACGTGCTCGTCATCGACCTGCAGGACGTGGGCGCGCGCTATTACACCTATGTCTACTCAGCCGCCTTGTCGGCGCGGGCGGCCGCAGCGGTGGGCGTGCCGACCCTCGTGCTCGATCGACCCAACCCGCTGGGCGGTGCGCGGGTCGAGGGGCCCAGCATCGACGCGGGCTTCGACAGCTTCGTCGGTCGCTGGCCATTGCCCACCCGGCATGGCCTCACGATCGGCGAGGTGGTGCGGTGGGTCGCCCAGCGCGAAGGCTTCATCGACGCCGTCTCAGTGCTCACGATGACGGGCTGGGCGCGCGACATGTATCACGACGCGACCGGCGTGCCGTGGATCCAGCCGTCGCCCAACATGCCGACCGTCGACACCGCGATCGTCTACCCCGGCATGTGCCTGATCGAAGGCACGAACTTGAGCGAAGGGCGGGGGACGACTCGGCCTTTTGAGCTCATTGGCGCCGCCTTCGCAGATCCGTTCGCGTGGTCGGCCGCGCTTGACGCGGTTGATCTGCCGGGCATCCAGACGCGCCCCGTGTACTTCCGCCCGACGTTTCACAAGTTTGGCGGGCAGAGCGTCGGCGGGTTGGCCCTGCACGTCACCGACCGCGACACCTTCGATCCGCTGCGCTTCGGGCTGCACCTGCTCGCGACGGCGCGGCGCCTCTTTGGTGACGCGCTGCAATGGCGCACCGAGGTGTACGAGTTCGTCACCAACCGCCTCGCGATCGACCTGCTCTTTGGCAGCGAAGACGCCCGCCGGGTCATCGACGCGGGTGGCGACGTCGACGCGCTCTGGCAGAGCTGGCGGCCACATGCTGAGGCCTTCAAGGCCCAGCGCGCGCCGGCCTTGTGCTATCCCGCCTAAGCGGCCAATGTTGACACAGCGGCCCATGACAGGGGCCCTGGCGCACCGCAACCAACACGACGAGGACCCCGATGAAGCTGGCTTTCGTGGCCCATAGCCATGGCAACCTGGCCATGCTCGAACAGGCGCTGATCACCTTGGTCGACCGGTTTGAGGCCACCCGCGTCTTCGCCCTGGAGTCGGCGGCCTACGACGCTGAAGCCGTGGTGCGCGCTCGCCGGCAGCGGTTCCCCGCTGAGGTCGAGTGGCGCGACCAGAACTACCCCGACTTCGTCTTGGCGTCGGTTTTGGGTGGCGTCGTGCAGGCGCCCACCGACGCGGTGGCGCTGACCGAGCGCATCGCCAAAGCCCTCACGATCAGCCCCCGGGGCGGCGACGTGGTCGATCTCGAGGGACGCACCATCGGCATTGGCGTCACGAGCGCCGATCCGTCGACGATGGCGGCGGTGGTGCTGCCCGCCGTCGCGCGTCGGCAGGTGTCGGTCGATTCGCCGCCGGCGCGCATCGCCCCCGGTCATCTGCGGGATCGCGTTCACGATGGCGAACCGGCGTGCTGCCTGATCGTGGGTGTCGTCAATCATGAGCTGCAGGCGCAGTACGTCAGCCCCACGGGCGACCGCCTGGGCCCGGCCGTCACGTTGACCACCTGACCGTGCGAGTCGCGATCTATGGCGGCGCCTTCGACCCGCCCCATCTGGCCCACGTCTTTACGATCACCTATCTGATGACCCGCGACGACGTCGACGCCGTCTGGATCCTGCCGGCCGCCGATCATGCGTTCGGCAAGCGCATGACGGCCTATCCTCAGCGCCGGGCCATGCTCGATGTGCTGCTCGAGAGCTTGGGCAACCCGCGGCTGCGCGTCGATGACATCGAGGCCGAGTCCACCGGGCGCACCTTCGACACGCTGTCACTGCTCGCCGAGCGGCATCCAGACCATGACTTCACGCTCGTGATCGGTGCCGACAACCTGACCGAGTCGCATCGTTGGCATCGGTTTGATGAGCTGGTGCGCCGGTTTGGGGTCATCGCGATGGGCCGACCGGGCCATGAGCGCGCGCTGTCTGAAGCTGCGCAGCAGCCCTGGTGTCAGGCGGGCCCCACGTTGCCGGGCGTCTCGTCGACCCGCCTGCGTTCGGCGCTGCGCGGCGGCGATCCCGAGGCGCTGCGCTGGCTGCCACCCGTGCTGACCGAAATGGCGACGCCCATCTACGCCAATCGGGCCCCTCGAACCGACTTGCCCAGCGTCTGGATCTTCGGTGGCGGTCGGCTGGGTACGAGTCTGGCGGCCGCTTGGCGTGCTGCCGGCGTCGAGGTGCGCGGCGTCTGGCGGCGTTCGGTCGATGACACGCTGCCCAAGACGGCGCCCGCGGACGTGTGGGTGATCGCGGTCAGCGATCCAGCCATCCCCGAGATGGCACAGCGCCTGGCTGCGCTGCCCCAACCATCGGTCGCGTTGCATTGCGCGGGGCGCTTCGACGCGTCGATCCTCGCGCCGCTGCGCTGCGCCCGCGGCAGCCTGCACCCGCTGCAGTCGATCGGCGACGATCCGGGGGCTCTACGCGGCGCCATCTGTGCGGTTGAGGGTGCACCCGAAGCGGTCACGGCGGCCCGTCAGCTGGCGCAGTCGTTTGGCGGACGCCCCGTGACCGTGCCGTCAGGCGAGAAGCCGGCCTACCATGCGGCCGCGGTCGTCTCGGCGAACTTCATGACGACGCTGGCCGCCGCGGGCGTCGCGCTGCTCGAGGCGATCGGCATCGACGCGCCCACCGCGCGCCGCATGCTCACGCCGCTGTGGCAAGGGACGCTGAACCGCAACGCCAGCCTTGATGCGGCCGAGGCGTTGACCGGCCCGCTGGCCCGCCACGATCTCGACGCCATCGCTGCGCATGTAGACGCCATCGCCCGACACGCCCCGCAGTTCAGCGCGGCATACGCCGAGTTGACGCGAACCACGGCTGCCTGGCTCAACTGGCCCGCGTCTGACCGGGCCGCTCTTGACGCGGCGCTCGACCGCAACGAGCCGCCAGACACGATGTCGTGAAGAACACCACATCACGTGAAACGAACCACAGCGCACGCAACCGGCCGCAGCGCGTAGACTGATCTCCTGAAAGAGGAGTGCGCATGCGGTGGTTGTGGGTCCTGGCGTTGCTGGGCTGCGATGATGGTGGATCAGGCCCGGTGGCGCTCGATCAAGAGGTGCGCCAAATCGGCCGCCTCGACATGCTGATACGCGACGCGGCGCCCCCGGTCGTCGACGCAACCCCGGTCGACGCCGCGCCCGTCGATGCCGCGCCGCGCGACATGCTGCGGCCCGATCTGGGCCCGCCGTGTATGCCCGTGGGCGACCGCCAATGCCGTATCGACGGCGGCGACGAGGTCTTCGTATGCACGCAAGAGGGCGGCTTCGATTTGGAGCGCTGCCCCCCCGATACGGTCTGCGAAGGCGGCGACTGCGTCGATCCGCTGGTCGGGTGTGCCATCGGTGAGCGATCATGCTTGGCCGCCGATACCCCGTCGCGCTGCGAGCCTGACGCAGACGATCCTGACCTGGGCCGCTGGGTGCCCACCGGTGAGCTGTGCGACGCCGGGATGGTCTGCGCCTCGGGTCATTGCCTCACACCGGCATGCGCGGCCGCGACCGTGACCCAGAGCTATGTCGGCTGTGACTATTGGGCGCTCGATATGCAGTCGTTTCGTTATGCATCAGCCGGTTTTGAGTCGATCATCGGTGCGCCCCTAGGGCTGCTGATCTTCAACCCCGACACCGAGAACGTCGCCGTCGCTGATGTGCTCGGGCCCGACGGCGAACCCGGCGCGCTGGTCGCCAGCTATCAGATGGAGCCCCCCACAGACGATGAACTGCCGCCCCGCGCGTACGCCGCCCGACGCATCCGGTCCGACCTGACCGCGGCCAACGGCACCGTCGTCTTCGGCGGCATCGAGCGGGGCGAAGCGCTGGAGATCCCACCGGGTGGCCGCGCGCGCATCCTCATCCCACGCACCGGCTTCTTTGAGCAGACCTCGCATTTGCGACGGCTGGCTTGGCGGCTCAAGACCAACAGCCCGGTGGTCGCGTACCAGTTCAACCCGCTCTGCTGTAACTACAGCTTCAGCAACGACGCCAGCCTGCTCATCCCCACCACCGCGTTGGGGCGTCGCTATCGGGCGCTGACGACGCCGACGCAGGGCGGCTTCTTGGGGGGCATCGCCATCATCGGGACCGAGCCTGACACCCAGGTCATCGTCACCATGCCCGGCAAGCGCATCGCGGCAGACCCGACCAACACAGTGCGCGTGATCGACGACGCCGTGCAGGTGACGCTGCAGCCGCATGAGACGCTGGTTCTGCAAGGGCGCAACGGGCCGTTCCCGCCTGGTGAGCGCGACTTGAGCGGCGCTCTGGTGCAGTCCAGCGCGCCGGTCGCCGTCTTCGCCGGACACCAGTGTGCGCAATATCCCGCCAACCTTAACGCCTGCGATCACCTCGAAGAGCAGCTGATCCCGACCCAGGCCTGGGGTCGCCAATTTGCCCTGGTGCCGTTGCTGACCCGCGGCCGGCGCGGGGTTCGCCAGCCCACCGAGGTCAACTACTACAAGTTCATGGCCGACTCTGCGCCGACGCGGGTCGAGCTGTCAGTGCCCTACGCCGACCTTGAGCCAGTGCATGGTGGACAACCCGGCGTCACCGACTGCGTCGACCTGCTCGACGGCGACCGGGCCTTCACGCTCGGTGTCGGGGAGTACTGTGAATTTGGCACGCTGCACGGGTTTCAGGCGCTGGCCGACCAGCCCATCCTTGTGCGCGGCGTGATCAGCGGGCAGCAGTCCACCGGCGAGCAGACCGCCTATGGCGCCCGGGCCGGTGATCCAGCGGCCTATTTGGTGGCGCCCAACCGCCAGTTCCGCAACGACTATCCGTTCTACGTGCCTGATACGTACGCTCGCAGCGCGGTCACAATCACCGCTTTTGCCGACGCCGGCATCGAGCTGGATGGCGAACCGGTCGACTTCAGCGACGCTGAGCCGGTGCAAGGTGGCCAGCGCGTGTTCGTGCATGTGCCACTCGGGCCGGGCAGCCATCGCCTGCGGGGCAATCGCACCTTCGGCATCGTGGTCTACGGCTACGATGACTTCGTCGCGTTCGCCTTCAGCGGTGGGCTGAACCTGGAAAAAGAGTAGGCCCGACAAGGGGTTCGCCCCGGGTGTAGAGCATGAGCACGCGGGGATCGAGGCGGGTGCTCACCGCGGGTGCGTCGGGTCGGGCCAAGGGCGCGGGGAAGACCTGCGCGGCCTGTAGCGTCGCGGCGTCGAGGTAGCGGGTGGGGAAGGGCGGCGTGCCCGCGGGCGCTGGTGGCATCTCGGCTCGGGCGATATGCCACCCCCACTCACCGAAGTTCGGCACATGCGCGTGCATCGAGATGGCCTTGAGACCGGCGGCCTCCAGGGTGTCGCGCACCGCCCAGAACGCTCGACGGGTCGTGTACGGGCTGCCCGCCTGCACCGCCATCACGCCGCCGGGCGCCAGCCGACGCTTGAGCTGGTGATACAGCTCAAGGCTGAACAGCTTCGCGAGGTCGGGGGATGATGGATCGGGGAAGTCGGCGATGATCACGTCGTAGGTGTCGGGCGTCACGCGCAAGAACAGGTCGGCGTCCATATGCAGCACCTGCACCTCGGCGATGATGGCGCGGTGTCCATCCAAGGCGTCGCGTACGTTTTCGCCCGCTTTGTAGACCGGCACTCGAGCCGGGGGATCCTCGCCTGAGTCGGGCAGCTTGGGGTGGCGTATAGAGACGCGCCGGTCGTTGAGCGCGCCTTCATTGAGCGCTACGAGGGGTGGGAAGGTGCGCGCGAGATCGGTCACCGCGGGATCGAGATCGACCAGCAGGATCGACTCAAGCTGTGGCCACTTGAGCAGCTCGCGCACCGCGAGCCCGTCGCCGCCGCCCAGCACGAGGGCGCGCCGCGGGGCGTCTGCCGCCATGACCGCGGGGTGGACCAACATCTCGTGGTAGATGAACTCATCCTCACTGTCGAACTGCAGATGACCGTTGAGATAGAGGCTGAAGCGGGCCCCGGTGCCGGTGATCACGAGGTCTTGATACGGGCTGGTGATGTGGGCTCGGATCGGGTCGGCGTACAGCCGCTGGCGCGCGTCATCGATGAGCGTGGGCCCCCAGGCAGACAGGGCGATCAGGCCGGCGGTCGCCGCCAGCAGGGCGATGATGACCCGCCCGCGGTGCTTGAGGTCGGGCCAAAACGCGATCATCGTCAACGCCGCGGCGCCCATGTTGACCAGGCCGAGCATCAGGCTGATCTGGTCGAGAGACACCGCTGGCAACAGCACGTATGCCCAGATCAACGCCCCGATCAGCGCGCCAATATAGTCGAGACTGAAGATGTCACCGACGTTCTGAGACAGGTCGTCGCGCCAAGCCTGGTTGATGCGTAAGAGCAGCGGAATCTCAAGCCCAATGCCGAAGCCAATCAGCAGCGCCAGCCCGTACAGCGCGAGGTAGAAATGGTCCAGATAGGCGAAGGCGAGATAGAGCAGGATCGCCGACGCGCCCCCTACGAAGCCCAGCGCGATCTCGACGAGCACGAAGATTTCGGGCACCGACGCCGCATCTTTGATGGCGCGTTGCGCGAGCCCGGCGATGCCCATAGCGAAGAGCATCAGCGCGATGATGACGCTGAACTGCTCGATGGAGTTGCCCAGCAGATGGGTGGCCAACGTCGAGATGCAGTACTCGTAGACGAGGCCCGAGCCACCGAGGAAGAGCACGATGACGGCGAGCAGGAGTCTGCGGACTGACCCCGGGCGCCGCGCTAATTCAGGGGATGGTGAGTCAGAGGGCCGCGCCGATCCAGGGGGCGGCGGGGCGGCCACAGGCGTTGTCAAACCAGCAGCGCGATGACGCCGGCCAGCGCGAGCATGCAGACCGTCTCGAGCAGCGCCGCGTTGACGTTGCGGTCAACATAGATCTCGTCGTGCATGTCGGCGCCACTGAGCATCACCTTGTCGGAGAAGACGCGCCACAGTGGCAGCAGCACCCAGCCTAAACCGATGGCGATGCCCAGCGTCGTGAGGCTGTCGCTCCAGCCTTCGAAGTCGTGCCGTGCGCCGCCCCACATCACCAAACCCAGCGCGGTGAGGCTGCCGCCGAACGCGATGCCCGCTGCCGCGTTGCCGCCGTATTGCACGCCGTCCTTCTCATAATCCTGCGAGATGGCGTCGTGCACGTTGGTGCCCTGCGACAGCTCGTAGATCTTGCCGAATACGATGAGCGCGGCTTGCCCGATGGCGAAGTAGATCAGGCTGATGAGCAGCTCATGGCCGATCAGGCTCAGGCGGGTGAGATCGTCGGGCAGGATCTCCAGGTCAACCCGGCCACCCAGCGCGCCAGCGAGCACGAGGCCCGAGGCGAGGTAGCTGCCGCAGAGCACGGCGCCCGCGCCCACGTTGCGATCGGTGACCAGCTCTTTCTTGTTCTCGAAGCGATGCAGAATGAAGCGATCGTTGATGAGCCCTGACAGCTTGAGCAAGCCGATGGCGATGAAGCCATACAGCGCGAACTCGCCCAGATCCCAGGCGAGGCCGATGGGATCGTCGGGCGGCGCGCCATCGGTGGCCATCAACGCGATGATCACGATGACCAGACCGCCCAGAAAGCCGAACAGGGCGGTGCCGATGGCCGGGTTGTCGGCCACGGTCAGCTCATGTTCGACGTCGAAGCGCGAGAACCAGCCGTAAGCAGCGCGCCCGATCAGCAGCAGGCTGGCGGCAAGAAGGGCCGCAGCGACGGAGTAGATGATGTCGAGGCTGGAGGTCATCTACTTGCCCGATCCGCCGAAGCTTGAGCTTCGATAACGATTGGAACGGTATGTCGAACCGCTGCGGGTGTTGCCCGAGCCGGAGCCGCTTGAGCGGTACTTTCCACTGCCGCTGCCCTTGAACTTCGAGGCGGCGAACGTGGCGCGGCGCTTCGTCAAAAAGGAGCTCGACTTGTACTTGGTCTTGGTGAGCGTGCCGCCCGTGCCGTACTGCTTGGTGGCGCCGTAGTAGGGCTTGCGGGCCTTGACCGACGAGCGATACGAGGACCACGACCGGTTGCGGATGGGTCGATAGCCGCCCACGCCCCAGAGCAGGTCGCGCGTGAGCGAGTACTGGCCGTACCACATCCAGTAGCGACCGCCGGAGCGGTTGTCCCAGCGCCCGTAGCGCGTGTTGCCGATGTAGCTGTATCCGGGCGGGTGCGCGACGGTGACCGCCTCGCTCTCGAAGGTGCCTTCGGGCTTGGAGTAGACGGCCATGCCCAGGTGCTGTTCGTGCGCGGCGTACTCGGTACACGCGACGGGCACCCAGCTGCTGTGCTGCGCCAGGCCGCCTTCGATAAAGCGATACTTATGCGCGCAGTTGCCGTTCTCTTTCTTCATGTCGACCAGGATCTTGTCGGTGCTCTTGCCCAGGCTGGCGATGTCGGAGCGCAAGGTCGCGATGCCGTTGGTGACGGCCTTGGAGTCGCGCTGAACGCGCTCAGCGATCTGACCGGCCTCGACGTACTTGATCGGCTGCGCTTTGGCTGCGGCATCGAGGGCCGCAGACGCCGACGTGGCCAGCGCGGCTTTCGCCGTCAGCGTGTCCATCCGCTTCTGGATGATCTCGGACATCTCGGGATAGTCGACCTGTCCTTTGTTGGCCACCGCCAAGAGCGTCGAATCGGAGATGCCGACCGCCGCGCTGCGCTGGCTGGCGAGCGCGCCCTTCATCAAGGTCTTGTGATCGCGTTTGTAATTGCGGACGCGGTACACGTCGGCGAGGCGCTGAGAGATTCCGGGCGCAGAGCTCTTCAGCGAGGCTTCGATGGAGCTGAGCTTCAAGTACAGCAGGAAGCGATCGCCGTACCGGTCGGCTTTGAGGATCGGCGCGATCTCCGCTTCAATCTGCTTGCCGACCTTGTCGATGGCCGCGAGCTGCCCGTCGTACGCAGCCTGGGCCGCCTTGACCTCGGGGCGCGGGCTCAAGAAGGCTGAGTCCTCGGCGACCACCTTGTTGAGGCGCGATCGCTGTACACCCACCTCGGCGCGGGCGGTCTTCATCCAGCCGTCGGTCTGCGCCGCCGCGGTGTGGGACTCATCAGGCAGGCCGCGGCTCATCAAGAAGACCGTCAGGCCCACCACGCCGCCCAGCATGCCGACCCCGGCGGTCGCCGCTCGACTCAACGCCATTATGCGTCACCGCCGTCGAAGACTTCGATGCGATCCGGGTTGATGAGCCACGTGTGATAGACGTTGAATTTGCGCTCGCCTTCCCACTTTTCGATGCTGATCATGCGCTTGCCGTCGGTGCTCTCGAAGTCCCAAGAGTAGTAGCTCTCGCCGCTGCGCCCGTCGTTCTCGTAGTAGGTGATCGTGCCCGAGTCGTCGTACTCGAAGGTGGCGCCGTCCCACTCGAACTCGCCCTCTTCTGCCTCGTCGTAGTCGACCAGGTCAGACTCGCT
Organism: Bradymonadia bacterium; assembly: GCA_051276005.1. Taxonomy (GTDB): domain Bacteria; phylum Myxococcota_A; class Bradymonadia; order UBA7976; family UBA1532; genus JBNMOZ01. The sequence goes on from JBNMOZ010000147.1 coordinate 9,947, forward strand.
CAGCCCCAGATCGCGCAGCGTCGGGTTCTCGTCTTCATAGCCCGCGAGCACCTCGAGCTTGCTGCCGTCGCGCGACCACTCGATGAGCAGCTCGCGCCGGCCGTGCTGGCAGACCAACTCGTACCAAGGATCGCCGCCGTCGCTGTAGCGGTGGCGAGTGACGACGTAGGTCTCGATGGGCGCGACGTTCGAGCCGAAGGGCGGCAGCTTCACGACGCCGCCTTTGCCCACGCCGGTGATGTCGTCAGTGACGTTTGCGCCCGTGACGACCTTCTTGCGCTCTTCGATGCGTTTGGTCTCGGCCTCCTTAATTTTCGCGTTACGCGTCAAGAGTTTGCCGATGATGACCGCAACTGCGGCGCCTGCGATAATGTAGATGAGTGCTGTCATGGCTGGACGGTGCCACGAAGCGATTACAAGCTCAAGGTCTGAGGTGCGCGACCTGTTCGGGGGCGTCCTTGCGGGCGACCTGCGTAGGTCGCGGGCCCGGTGGCGGCGCGCGGCAGGCCCCCGAGCGCTTTATGGGCTGGTCGCGATCGCTTCGGGGGTGGGTGGGGCCTGAAGGACGGTTAGAAGATCTGAGGGATCGCGCGCTCGGAGAGGTCTTTGAGGAAGCGGGCGTAGC
>JBNMOZ010000148.1:0-10500 GCA_051276005.1 Bradymonadia bacterium
TCTTGTCGGCCAGCGCCGAAATCGCGGGCATCTTGCCCGCAACGGACACCCCATGGCGTCTGGCCTGGCTGGGCAGGTTCATGCCCGAGAGCCCCTCAAGCATGATGATGAGGACGTTGGGCTTCTTGGCCTTGGGCAGCGTCTCGGCGAGCGGCTTGACGATGGGTGTGCCTGACAAGTCGGCGACCGCGCGCTGGGCCTCGCCTAAGACGGTGAGCGGGTTGTCGCCCGCGTTGATCATGCGCAGCACTCCGAGCGCTGGGTTTTCTTGTGCCCATGCGGCCGTCGCGCCATGCAGCGGGATCCACTGCATGATGAGCAGCCCAAAGAGCAGCACGACAGCCGGTCGCATGAGGGGGCGCGTGTAGGGCCGCACGGCCGCCGGCAGCGCAAGCATGAGGGTGACGAGGAGCCCACCGAAGAGCAGGACAGGATGGCTGATCGTCAGCGCCGATCCTGCCCGAAATGTCTTATCGAACAGAAACTTGAGGTTGCCCGGATCGACGTTCGCGTCGTTGGCGAGGACATGCTCAAAGTTGCCGCAGACAGCGGCCGCATAGACCATCACCAAGGCGACCGCTACACCACGCCCGATCCAGCGGGGTGCGCGCTGCCGCCACGCGCTCGCGACGACTCGACCGTGATTCGCCCAGCGCAGCAGCAAGGCGCTGAGCAACCAAACGAGACCGCCAAAGAGCAGATCGCTCGCGAAGCCGCGCAGGGCCGCGAAGGGCAGACCCAGATCGTTGAACGCCAGGCTCGCGAAGCGCAGCCCTATCGGCACCAACAACACAGCCATCCACAGTGGAGCCGGCACTCGCCGAGCTATATCGCGCACTCCGCTCACCCTCTCGAGTTCATTTTGCGAGCCACCCTTGGGAGCCAACCTTGGGAGCCACCCTTGGGAGCCAACCTTGGGAGCCAACCTTGGGAGCCACCCTTGGGAGCCACCCTTGGGAGCCAACCTTGGGAGCCACCCTTGGGAGCCAACCTTGGGGATCCCTTGGGAGCCAATCTTGGGAGCCACCCTTGGGAGCCACCCTTGGGGATCCCTTGGGAGCCAACCTTGGGAGCCAACCTTGGGGATCCCTTGGGAGTCCTTTGGGGGTCACTGGCGGCGGGACAGTACGCGATTGCGCCGCAGAGATCACATGATCGTCGAGCGACTCGCGTCAACGTGCGTCGAGGGGTCTCAAAATTCAGCCGATTGGGATGCGTTTGCCCCGCGTCACCAGCCGACTCAGGCCGCCAATCGCCCTGCGTATATACCCGGCCTCAATGCTCGATGAGTCGCGATTGTCGCGGTGAGGACGAGCGCGCAAAGAGCGTGCGCTTCACCGTCTGCGAGGCCAGGTGACGCAGCACGGGGTGGTCGTGGCCGCGCTCGTGGCCTTCGGATGTGCATCTTCTTCTCCAGCAAATCGGCGCACACCGGCAGCGGCGCCAAAGGCGAGCCATGTGACTTGGGCTCAATCCGTGTGGTAAGCCGTGCCGCAAATCTCTGACTCGGAATGATTGATGGACAGCGTCGTATTCAAAGAGATCCTGCCCGCCGTGGTGCAGGGGCTCGGAGCGTCGGTCGGCATCCTCGCCGCCGCGCTTGTCGCGTGCATCGCGCTGAGCGTGGTCGAGGCACGTGGCCTCGATCGACCCTGGGTTCAGCGCGTGCTGCTGCTCGGTGGCATCGGGGTCGGCCTCTACTTCGGCTGGCAGCGGCTTTGGCTCTGCGACGACGCGTTCATCAGCTTTCACTACGCGGCCAACTTCGCGGCCGGCAACGGGCTGGTCTTCAACCCCGGTGAGTGGGTCGAGGGCTACACCAACTTTCTGTGGACGGCCCTGCTTGGCGGGCTCGGCGCGCTGGGGGTCGACATCCCCATGGCGGGCTTGTTTGGCAACCTGCTCAGCTTCGTCGCGGTCATCTGGCTGGTCAATCTGGTGGTGCGTCGGCACAGCCCACCGCGGGCAGATGGGACCCGGTTCGCGGGCATCCCTTGGGCGGCGATCGCCCTGTGTGGCAGCCTGGGCTTCACCACGTTCGCCAGCTCGGGCCTAGAGACGATGCCCGCCGCGGCGCTGATCGTCGCCGCGGTCTTGGTGACCGATCGGCGGGCGTTCCTGGGTGGCTTGCTCTTCGTCCTCGCGGCGATGACCCGCCCCGACCATCTGTTGTTCTGGGGCTGCATGGGCCTGGCGATGGCCGGCGAGGACGTCATTGGCGGCGAGGGGCCTCTCTTCAAGCGACTCCGATGGCGGCGATATCTGGCCTTCACCGCGCCGCTCATCCTCGTCTTCCTGCCGTACTTCCTGTGGCGCTGGCAGGCCTATGGCGACCTGTTCCCCAACACCTACTACGCCAAGTCGGGCGGCAGCGCCTACTACGAGCAAGGGTGGAAGTATCTGAGCGTCTGGGCCGGGCGAAGCGGCGCGTGGCTGTTCATTCCGCTCATGTTCATCAGCGCCCTGGGGCGTGTGCGCAGCCGCGCTGAGCTGCGCCTGCGCTTGTTCGGCTGCCTGGCCGTGCTGATCTTTGGGCATTACGTGGTGCGCGTGGGCGGCGACTTCATGGCCGACCGCTTCTTCGTGGTGCTGTGGCCGATCATCTTCATCACGCTCGAGACCCGAGCGCGGGTGCTGCAAGCGTCGGGGCATGTGTTCGGCGGCGGCCTGCTGGTCGCCACCGCGGTCGCGATGTCGGTCACGCCGATCTCTCTGTTCGACAAGAAGGAGAAGCGCTGGCAGATCGCGGCGGAGCACACCTTCTACCCGGTGGCCTCGCTCTTCCCGCTGGTGGTCGGCTCGCGCTATTTCAATATGGGCAAGTCGCTGGGCGAGGTCTTCGAAGACGCCGACTACCGCCCGCCCATCGCCATCGGCTGCGTGGGCATGGTGGGCTATTATAGCGGGCTGCCCCTCGTCGACCGATACGGGCTGACCAACCGCGCGATCGCCAAGAAGGTGATCAAGCGGCGCGGGCGACCCGGGCATGAGAAGCGCGGATCGCGAGACGAGGTCATGCGCGAAGGCGCGGTGCTGGCGCTGTCACCGCTGTGGGGCCGCCAATGGAAGCCGACAACCCAGATCAACATCAACGGCGTGCGATTGAACCTGCTGCACGAGACGCCCGAGCTGCGGGCGCTGATCGCCAGCGAGCCCAGAGTGCGCACGCCCGGCCTTGATCGACGGCTCCAAGCGCTCGCAAGAGGCGCGACACGCCAGGATCTCGAAGAGGTCGTATTTCTCAAGGTTTTGGCGCCGACGCGCACCGACGCGCACCGGGCCATCGTCGAGCGGTTGGGCAGCCTCGAAGAGTTTGAGACGCCCAACTTGCCGCCCAACACCACCTTCACTGGGGGCAAGCCGCGCGTGATCCGCCGCGCCAACCCGCCGGCGGGCGTCGATGGGCGCGGCTGGCTCGAGCTGGCCCGGGGCAAGAGCGAGGTGCGGATTCCGTTGGATCTCACCGGGCATGCAGAGCTGCGGTTCTCGCTGGGCGGGCACTCCAGCCATCGCGCCGAGCTTTGGCAGGGCGGTCGTCGGCTGCAGTTTGCCTCTCCACGGGGTGCTCAGCTGGCCCCCGTGATCTGGCGGGTCGAGGCCCTGGGCGAGGTCGAACTGCGGCTCATCGCGCTGCCCGCCCAGGCGCCTCTGCGGGTTGATGGGCTGCGGGTGCCGCGTCGACAGGGCGATGTTCGGTCTCGGCTGAGGTCGCCGCCCCCCGACGCCCGCGCCCTCTCACAGCTGCTGGCCGAAGCCGAGGCCGAGTTGCCGGCCTCCGATCCCCAACTGCTTGGGGTGATTGCGCGCCGCGTCGCGCGTCGATGGACCTTCGACGCCCCTCGGTGGGGCGCGGGCGTCAAGGTGACCGGCGCCGCCTTCGGGCGCGGCCCTGTGGGGCGCGAGCTCAAGCGGCAGGCCCGGGTGCGGGGCAAGCAGGGGCCGCGCTTCGTCAACAGCTACCACCACCACGACAAGGGCGTGGGCCGCATCGAGCTGCCGATGTTCACGCTGCCGGCGGGCGAGATCATCGCGCGGGTGGCGGGTGGTCGCGATTGCGCCCGCACCTACGTCGGCCTCGAGGTCGACGGCCAGATCGTGCGGCGTGTCTGTGGGCGTCGAGATGAGACGTTGCGTCCAGCCCAGATCGACGCGTCGATCTGGGCGGGCAAGCAAGGGCGGATCGTCATCGAAGATGCCGGCACCGCCCAGTGGGACCACATCCTGGTCGACGACATCCTGGTGCACGTCGAGGCGCCACCAGCGGCCGTGCAGCTGCCGGTGAAGGGGACGCCGCCTCAGCCTGGGACGCTCAAGCGTGGGCTGTTCAAGCTGGGGCCGCTCAAGCCAAGGGCGCTCAAGCCGGGGCCGCTCAGGCCCTGATCAGGCCGGCGAGGCGAGGTAGGCCAGCGCGCACAGGTGCAGCTCGGTCTGCGAGAGCATCCACCCGTCCTGCGTCGTCACGCGCAACGCGGCGAAGTCATCAGCCACCTGCGCCGCGACGGCCAGCGCCGCCTGATCGGCGTCCTCAGCGTCGAGCAGCGCGATGGTTGGTCCGAGCAGATCGGCGATCGCGTCGGGCTCGGCGCCGGGGGCGATCCGCGCCAGGTACCGCTCTCCCAACAGTCGAGGGCCCTGCACGTCGTCGCCAAAGTATGCCCCTTCAGCCGCCCGCGCGTCTGCCAGCCGCGCATCCCAATCGGTGCCCGTGGGTGCAGGCGGCGGTCCGCGATCCGGCGTGGGGGGGTTGACGAAGGCGTCGCCCTCGCCGGGCGCCGAGCTGTCGTCGTCGCAGGCGCTCACCGCGCCCAGGAAGACCAGGCCGGTGCCCACCAGCGCCGCCCTCAAGAATGCACGCCGCGGCAGCGCGACCGGCCCGGTGCGCGTCGTCGGGTCGGTCTGCGTCGTCGGGTCGGTCTGCGTCTTCGGGTCGGTCTGCGTCTTCGGGTCGGTCTGCGTCTTCAAGCCGGTCTGCGTCTTCAAGCCAGGGCCTCCTTGAGGTGCACCGCCAGGCGATGCGCCAGCGCGACGATCGTCAGGGTGGGGTTCGCGTACCCGCCGGTCACAAAGACCGAGCTGCCCAGCACATACAGGTTCTCTATCTCATGGCTGCGCAAGTTGGCGTCCACGACCCCGCGGGCAGGATCTGCCGACATGCGGGTGGTGCCCATATGATGGCACCCGGGCCGGGGGTTACCCTTGAAGCTGTCAGATTCGACGGACGCCCACACGCGGCCGAGGCCGCCGCGTCCAAAGGCAGCGCCCAGCAGCTCGAAGCCCCGGCGGTAGCCGACCAGATCTTCGGGCGCGATTTGCCAGCGCAGATCGAGCTTGGGGATACCCAGCGCATCGCGCTCGGTCTTCAACGTCAGCCGACTGTCGGCCAGCGGTCGCTGCTCTACGCGCGCATTGAGGCGCAGGAGCCGCGCGGGCTCATCGCCGCGTAGAAGGGGCGCAATCTGACGCGGCGGCACACCGGCCTGATCGCGCTCGATGTCGCCCACGGTGATCTCGAGGCCCATGTTGGGGATGCCCTCACGCGCCCGCACATCGGCTGCGATGGCGAGGGCCCCTTGCAGCTTCATTGTCACCGCGTCGCCGGCGAAGCTGCCGGGCATGGTGAAGCGCTCGTAGAAGCTCGTCTCGCTGGTCGAGGTCACCACGAACGCGGCGCTGTAGTAGTGGGGGTGCTCCATGAAGAAGCGGCCCACCATGTCGTTCGCGTTGGCCACGCCCGCGCCGCCGTTCGCTGCCAGCAGAATTCTTGGGTTCTCCAAGCCGCCGGCCGCCAGAACCGTGACCTGCGCGTTGACCGAGAAGCGCACCCCGCTGAGCGTGCCCACGTCGACCTGATCGATCCGGCCGTCGGCGACCTTGAGATCGAGCACGTTCGCATACAAGAAGACGGTCACGTCTTCGGACGCAGCGAGGTCGGCGTTGTAGCGCGCCCCGAAGCGCGTGGGCGGGCTAAAGTGATAGACCGACGTGACCACGACGCTGTCGTCGAGGTTGAACAGCGGCCTTTGAGCGCGCCCCGAGAGCACGGTGGTGTCGTACTCGAAGTCGGCCAACTCGAGCGTGCCCTGCGCAAGCGCATAGAACGGATCGAGATCGGCGCGGGTGATGGGCCAACCGCTGTTGGGCATCCACGCCTGGGGCTCGAAGTCAGCGGCATCCAGGGGTCGGCACCAGCCCGCCCACGCGATCGTCGAGCCGCCAAGTTGGCGAAACCGGCAGCCGTCGAGTTGCCAGGTGTCGATGCCGCTCATGGTGCCGGTGTAGAGCGCCTGAGTGGCGGCGTCAGATTGCGCCCCACCGCTCTCCAAGACCACCACCGCGAGCCCCTGCTCACGCAGGCTCAGAGCGAGCGTAATTCCAGCAGCACCGGCGCCGACAATACAGACGTCGGCCTCGATCCGCGCGGCGTCGACGACCTCTCTTGCATCCTGCAGCAAGCGACCTCCCTGACTTATCTTGAGTGGGGCGACTTATCTTGAGTGGGGCGAATCATCACCGGTGGGCCAAGTCGGGCGCAAGTCGCAGGCCGCCGCCGGTCGGGGCCCCCCCGCGCGGTCATCATCAGCGGGCGTCGAAGCGTCCCAAAATCCAGCCGCCCGGGATGCGCTTGCCGCGCGTCATCAGCCGATTCAGGCCGCCAATCGCTTTGCGGATATAGTCGGTCTCGACGCTTGAGAAGTCGCGATTGCCGCAGCGCGGACACACGCAGTCGGGCGCGTAGAACGAGCGCTTCAGCGTCTTGAAGGCCAGGTGGCGCAGCACGGGATGGTAGTAGCGGCGGTCGTTGTGGATGCGCCGAACTTCGGCGCAATTGGGCAGCAAGCGACGCAGCCGATCCTCGTCGAACGTGTGCAGGTGGCCCCAGGAGTTGAAGGCCGTCGCGCAGGCGGGGCAGCGCACAGGGAACGCATCAACTTCCTCGTTATAAGGCACGGTAATAATGACGCAATCTCGGGCGACGCGCCGCAGCTCCTTGAGGGTGTTCGAGAACAGGGGCTCGGGCAGGTGTTCGATGACCTCGGCGCAGATCGCCACGTCGAAGGTGTCGTCTGCGAAGGGCAGGGCGTCGGCGGAGCAGCGGCAGCGCGGCACCTGAACACGGGCGAGCGCGGTTGGGCTCTGATCGACGCCCACCACGTCAAACCCGGCGGCGGCGAGGCGGTGTGCCAGGCGACCATCGCCGCAGCCGACGTCGACGATGCGCTGGGCGCCCTTCGGGATCGCAGCGAGGATCGCGGCGAGGCGCTTGTGCTCTTTTGGGTTGAGCCCGGCGTCCCATCGGCCGGTCTCGAAGAGGGCCGGGTTGTAGCGGGCGTCGGCGGGCTTGGCTGCTGCGCTCGGCTTGGCGGTCGGCTTGGCTGCCGTCGGCGTTGGTTCTGCGCTCACGGGCTCTCCGTTTGAGTCGGGCTGCCCGGCGGTGGCGTGGGCAGGCTCTCGATGAACTGTTGCACGGCGCGCGCGACAGCCTCGGGCTGGTCATTGTGCAGGCCGTGACCGGCGCCTTGGATCAACTGGCGTTGGCAATGGGGCAACGCATCGAGCCGCGCCAGCACTTCGGGCCGCACCCAGGCCGACTCTGCGCCGCCCAGCCAAAGCACGGGCCCCCGCAAAGCGGCCCAGAAGGCCGCCCCCGCGTCGGTCGGGATCGGCACCGGCGAGCGGGTGCGATGCAGTGGATCATAGCGCCATACGCGGGTGCCGTCTGGCCGCTCGATGCTCGCCCAGCTCGCCAGTTGCAGCACTTGAGTCGATGTCAGCCGCGGCTCTGCGCGCGCCATGCGAGCGCAGGCGTGCGCCAAATCGCGCATGGGCTTCTCGAAGCGCGCGGGGTCGAACGGGGCGGTCTCGTCGAGCCACTGCCGCATGCGCGCGACGTACCCGGTCGGCTTGGTCACCGGCGGGCCCAGCCCCTCGAGCATGACCAGCCCCACGGCGTCGTCTGGGCGCGCGCCCAGCCACAAGCTCGCCACCATCGCGCCCATGGAGTGCGCGAGGATCACCAGCCGGCGTCTGCCGTGGCGCCGCGCGAGGACCACGACGTCGCGCACATAATCGGCGAAATGGTAGTAGCTGCCCGCCGGCGCCCAGGCCGTCTCGCCGTGGCCGCGCCAGTCAAACGCGACGCAATGCAGAGTCGGGTCAAGGGCGTGCAGCGCATCAACGGTCGCGGTGAAAGTGCGGGCATGGTCAAGCCAGCCGTGCAAGCACAGCACCGTGGTCTCGCCGCCGCCGTCCCAGGTCAGCACGTGGTGGCGCAGGCCGTTGACGTCTTCGAGGGTCGCCACCGGTGCGCGCGTCATGCTGCGCGCTCGAGGTTGCCCACGCGCCAGACGGCGAGCGCCTGTCGCGTGGACATCTGCGGGGTATAGATCGTCTGGCAAAGGCGGCGCGTCGACATGGGCACGCCGCCAAACAGCTCACGCATCTCGGCTGCGCCAAAGGGCAGGGTGTGCGTGCGCGCGAGCAGGCTGGCCAGGGGCCGCACGAGCCCCGACGGCAGCGTCAGGCGGCGCCGTTGCAGGATGCCCGCGATGACCGAGAGCGGCAGCGGTTCGGGGCCCGCGACGTTGTACGTCGACTCGACATCGGGGGCGCAGCACAGCGCCAGATAGGCGGCCGCCGCGTCGTCGACCGACAGCAACTGCACCAGGGGGTCATGGCCGCTGGGCGCTGGGATGCGGCGCATCGACAGGATGTTTTGCAGGTTGCCGCCCGCGCTGGGGCCAACCACGTTCGCGCAGCGCACCGTGACGATTTGGGTGGCGCCGTCGAAGCCGCTGGCCAGCGCCTCGGTGACGACCTTGGCCACGACGGCTGGCGGCTGCCCACCCTTGGCGCGCAAGGGCGCGTCCTCGCGCACAGCCCGATCGCTGGGCGCGTAGACCACGTCGCGGCTGGCGAGGACGAGCCGTTTGAGGTCGGTCGCTTTGGCGGCGCGCAGCAAGGCGCCGGCGACGCGGCGCTCTTCTCGCGCGGCGCCCAGGCCTGCGCGCGACGCGTAGGCCAGATGCAACACGCAGTCGATGCCGTGCGTCGCGACCAAATCGCCCAACTCGACGTGGGCCAGATCGGCGCGCAAGAAGCGCACGGGCCCCATGATCCGCGGCGCGATCAGGTCGACGCCGTGGACCTGCTCAAAAGGGTTCTCACGCATCAGACGGGCGACTATCGCCTGCCCGATGAATCCGCTGATGCCGGTGATCAAGAGCCGCATCGGCCATCTGTAGCACCGCGACGGGCGCCATCGCCAGCCGCCCGGCCTGCGAAGTGCGATGTACGAATCACGAGAATTCGGTGCGGGGGTGCTGTCCCTTTCCGCTTTGGCGCGAATTTGCGATGCTCGCCGCCTGCCCCGGCATTGGTCTCAGGGGCGCCCGTGCCTGGAGTCGATATCATGCGCGAAGGCGCGCCCAGCCGCTTCCGTCTGCTCAGCTCGACCACCCCGGTGATCGCGCTGCTGCTCGGGGTGGTCGTCTACAACACCTTCGTGCTCGTCTACAGCCAGATGTCGAGCCTCGGCGAGAGCTGGTACCCCGGCTATCATGAGCTGCGGGAGGCGCCGACGCCGCCGGGTTGCGATCCCGACAAGGCGATCGAAGCGGCGCCCGAGGAGGAGGACCTGTTCGACGGGATCCTCGAGCCTGAGGCCGACGGCGAGCCCGCGGCGAAGCCGACGGCCGACGAGGCAGACGACGCGCTGCTCGACGATCTGCTCGGGGAAGAGGAGGTCGACAACTCCGCCGCGTTGCAGGCCGCCCAAGCTGCTCAGGCCCAGTGCAAGGCGCGCTGGGTGAAACATAAGAGCATCCTCGAGAGACGCACCGAGGACGTAGAGCGCTTCCGAACGGTCGAGCGCTGGGTCGAGGCCATCCGCGACTTGGGGCTCGACCACCAGCGCCACGCGCTGATCCTGCTGCTGCTCATCTGCGCCGCGACGGCCTCGGCGACCCGACACCACATCGCCTTGAGGCAGGCCCGCACCGCGCTCGAGCACCGGATCTCTGAGGGGGCCCAGCTGATCGCGGTGATCCTGCTGGGCATATCAGCGTGGTCGCATAAGGCTGTCGAAGAGGCGGCCGGCATCACGATACAAAACGCAGAGCTGCATCTGATCTGGATCGGCGGCTTCGCGGTGATGGCGGCGGTCAACATCTACAACCTGGTGCGCTTGCCGGCCGATACGCCGCCGGGCGGCAGCATTGGCAAGGCGATGCTGACCATCCCGCTGTACACCACCATGTCGCTCATCGCGGGCACGTACTTCTTGGTGCAGGAGTCGCACCCGGCCGGCCTGTCGATCTACCTGTCCAAGCTGCCTGAGTTTGCGCGGCTGTACCTGCAAGTGGGCCTGTATGTTTGGGTCGGCATGCTGCTCAAGCGCACCCGCCTGGCCAGCCTGGTCTTCGACGTGGTGCGCCCCTGGAAGCTGCCGCCAGAGCTGTTCGCGTTCGTCGTCGTGGTGGGCGCGGCCCTGCCGACAGCCTA
>JBNMOZ010000149.1:0-10448 GCA_051276005.1 Bradymonadia bacterium
GGTCGCGCCCATCCTGGCCCTGCGCTGTGGCGGCTGTCACCGAGCAAACGCCATCGCCCCGGTGCTCGCTCGCGCGGCCGACTTCATCGACAACGGCCTGGTCGTGCCCCGCGATGTGGCGCGCTCACCGCTCATTGGTCTGCTCGCTGGCAGCACGCCGCACCCCGTCGATCCTGCGACACCGGCGCAGCGCGCACAGGTGACGCGTTGGATCGCGGACGGCGCCTTGGCAGCCGGCGCCGCCCGCGCATTTGGCCGGACGCCCCGCGATGGCCTGATGGCGCAGGTGGCCGCCGACACCGCGGCACATGCGCTGAGCATCGCGGCCGATTGGTTGTTCTTCGATCCAGCAACCCGCCGCCTGGCCGACGCCGACGACGGGCGCTACCACATCGCCCGCGCTCGGGTGAACGAGACCGCCTCCGACCGCGGACTGCCCCGCCCGGTCTCGACGATCAACCCCGAGTTGGGGCGCTTCGAGAGCCGCGGTCAGGCCCGCTTTGCCCGCGGCCTCGCCGCCTGGATTCGCCTCGCAAACGAGCGCCCGACGCTCTTTGAGGGCCCGCTGGCCGACAGCCCGCAGATCCCGTCCGCGCCCACCGCAGCCGCCCCCTTGCTCGCGCTGACGCTGGCCGCCCTGCAGGCCCATGGTCGCAACGCGGATGGCGGATACGCCGCGTTTCGTGAGCCCGAGGATGACGGCCCGGCCGAGACCGATGCCCTCGCGACGGCATGGACCCTGAGCGCGCTGCGCCTGGCCGGTGAGGACGATGACGCGCAGGCCGCGTCGACGGCGCTGCGCCGCCTGATCGGTCCCAGCGGCGACGTGAGCACGGCCCGCACAGCCGACGGCGTACTCACCACCGGTCGCCCGTTGATCATGGTTCAGATGGCCGCCCTTGAGGCCCTGCTGCGCGACGCCGACGCTGGACCGGGCGAAGCAAGCGCAGCAGCCGCCGCGCTCTGGGACCGCCTGAGGGCCGCCTGGTGGGACGCAGACGCTGGCGTGTTCATGACGAGCCTGGGCCTGGCAGACTACGTCTACACCCCCGGTGTCGCCGCCCAGGTCATCGACGCCCTCGCGCTCGCCGCCCGCGCCCAACTGCCCGAGGCCGCCGCCACGCTGCGCGTCTTCCTGACGAGCGTGCTGGGCCAAATGCGCGCTGCCGAGACCTGGCTCACGGGCGAGCTCGAATATGCCGGCGACGGCGATCGCGACGGGGTCTCGGGCGTCGGCGCGGTGCCCCCCGATGGGGTCGCGCCCGTCTTCGTACCGCGGGTCACGTTCTGACGAGCCTGTGTGCCGGGCCTGTGTGCCGGGCCTGTGTGCCGGGCCTGTGTGCCGGGCCTGTATGGTAGGCTCGCCCGCGCATGTTGCGGTCGACGGGTCCGCATTCTATAAATGCCTGCAGAGCGCGGTTTGACATACAGGAGCGCGGCTTATCGGGCAGGCATTGAGCGCCACCCGAGAGGCGACGGCGGTCACCCGAGAGACCACGGCAAAGCAAAAACGACCGGCGAGTTCGCGGTCGGCGAGAGAGGACAGGGCGTGACAGAGACGACGAGCTGTGGGACCTGCGGCGCGCGCGTGCCTGCGTCTCACCACTTCTGTGGACAATGCGGGGGGGCGATCCATCAGGAGAGCGCACCGGCCACGACCGCGTTCTTCGGCTCGGTCAACTCCGAGGCCCGCGCGCGCCTGACGCTGATTCGTGGCGAGGGGTTCGACGGGGTGCACTTCGACCTGACCTCACGCCATCTCGCGGGGCGCAGCGTGGGTGACTTCCTGTTCTCGGACGACGGCTACCTGTCGACCCGGCATGCGGAGTTCTATTTTGAAGACGGCGACTTGCACGTCTCCGACCAGGGCACACTGAACGGCGTCTACCGCCGTATTACACACCCCACGCCGCTGCAAGATGGCGACTTATTCCTCGCAGGCGAAGAGCTCCTCGAGGTGCAGTTGACGCCCTTCGATGAGCGCGGCGAGGCCAAAGACGGCACGCACTTCTTCGCGAGCCCCATGCCCACGGTCCACTGGCGGGTTCGCCAAATTCTCGAAGGCGGACGCCCGGGCCGCTGCATGCTTTCGCCAGGCGCGATCCTCATGATCGGCCGTGAAGGCTGCCACCTCAACTTCCCACATGACCGGTTCATCAGCGGCCAGCACTGCCAAATCGAGTTCTCGTCAGACGCCGCGCTGTTGACCGACCTGAGCTCGCGCAATGGCAGCTTCGTGCGCGTCCGCGACACGGCCAAGCTGATCGACGGCGATCACCTGTTCATGGGTCGCCAGCTGTTGCGCGTCGAGATCTTCGGAGAGGGCGCATGATCGTCTGCCCCAATTGCGATCGCGAGAACGAGACCCACTACAAGTTCTGCCTGGGCTGCGGCACGGAGCTGTCGCAGGACGACGCCCGCGCAACAATCCCGCCGCCGACGGACGCGATCAGCGCTCCGCCGATGGCTGCGCCGGCCCCGACGTCCGTGCCGGCCCCCGACGCCAAACCAGACGCGGTGCCGGTGGCCACGGCGCTGCCGATCGCGACCCCTGCCCTCGCGACCGCGGTGCCCGCATCGACGCCGGTCTCGACCGGACTGATCGACGCGCCTCCGATGGCGAAGCCGCCGGCTCAGACCGAGCCCGAGCTGCCCCCGCGGCGCGACAGCAGCGCCGTGACCCGTCACCAGACCGGTGCCCCGCCGCAGATAGACCAGCCGATCTTCGATTCGCGCGCGCCGACGCACGCCCCGCTTCAACTCTCGGCGGAGCGGTCCGAAGTCGATGCCGAGGCGGATCTGGGCACGATCAATCGTGGAATCTTCGTCAGCCTGCCCGGCTCTGAGGCGACGGTCATTGGCCGCGACACCGCATACGGTGCGGTCAGCGAGCCGCGGTCCTGCCGCGCATGCAGCGCCGTCGTGCCTGAAGGCTTCAAGTTCTGCGGCGTGTGTGGCTCACGTTACGAGCCGCCCGCCATGGCATCGCCGGTCAAGCCGTCGCACCAGGTCAGCCTCGTGCTGATCCATCCCGACGGCACCGAGGGCGCGCGCGTCGCGCTGCAGGCCGGAGACACCGTCATCGGCCGAGACAGCGTCGAGCCGCTCTTCGCGGATGATCCCTTCCTCTCGCCCCGGCACGCGACCATCCATGTGGGTGATGGCCGGCTGACCTTGCGCGATGAGAACAGCCTCAACGGCGTCTTCGCGCGCATCACCAGCGAAGTCGAGCTGAGTCATCGCGACATGTTCCGCGTGGGCCAACAGCTGTTGCGCTTTGAAGACATGCGCAACGTGATGCCCGTGGTGCAACCAGCCGACGATGGCACGGTCACCTATGGCGGGCCAAACCGTGGCACATGGGGCCGACTCGCGGCGGTGGTCGCTCAAGAGAGCGTCGCCGAGATCTGGACGCTGACGGGTGACGTCGTGCACATCGGGCGCGAGCGCGGCGAAGTGATCTTCCCACACGATGGCTTCGTCAGCGGCGCGCATTGCACCCTGAGCACGCGCCAAGGACGCTTCTACCTGACTGATCCAGGCAGCACGAACGGCACGTACATGCGCGCCAAGGGCGAGTACAACCTGATGCCCAACGACCTGTTGCTGTTAGGCCAACAGCTCTTCCGGCTCGACCTGCACTGAGCGCTCGCCGCGCCCTGAGCCAACCCCGGTCTTGAGCGATCGCCACGCCGTGCGCCGATCCGCCGACATCAAGCCCCTGACCCGTACTCACAATGTATCAGCGAAGATTGGGGCCACCACGCCGTCTGGGGGTGGCCCCGAACAGGGCCGCCTCTGAGAGAGAGGCGAGAGGCGAGAGGCGAGGCGAGGCGAGAGGCCAAGCAACAGAGCGTCCGGGTGGACTACTCTTCCTTCTCTTCCTTCTCTTCCTTCTCTTCCTTCTCTTCCTTCTCTTCCTTGTCATCATCGTCCGGCTTCTCTTCGCCGTCGCCCTCTTCCTCGTCGTCGCCCCTGGTGTCCTTGCCGCTGCCTTCGTCGTCACCCTCTTCGGCTTCGGGCTCGTCGGACTCCGGCTCCTCGTCGGGCTCGTCTGACTCGGGCTCCTCGTCGGGCTCCGGCTCGTCGGTCGTAGAACGTCCCTTGCGGATCATCGGGCTCGCCACGCGGGCCTCAGTGCCGGTGGTGTCGCGCTTGGGGGACGGACGATCGATCTTGGTGCGGGGGGTGGTCATCGGGCGCTTCTTTGTCGAGCGACCCTTGCGGTCGATGCCGCTCTTCTTCTTGCGATTACGAGACCGCTTGCTGGCCCGTGAGGTCTTGCGGCCGCGGCTGCCTGCGCTCGTAGGCTTCTTGCGCGGGCGAAACTTCACGTTGCCCACGGTGCCGTGGATGTTGAAGCCGGTGTATCCGTCGGACTGACCCTTGCGCAGATACGGGCTGCTGCTCATGGCGATCTTGACTTCGCGATTCTCGGCCGTGAAGGCGTCGCTGAGCTTGAGGTTCACGTGGGCGTTGAGGCGCCAGTTGTCGAGCTCGGGCATCAAGGTGGCGTAGCCGGTCAGCTCGCCCTCGAGGTCCTTGCCGCTGATCTTGAAGTTCTCGAACGTCGCGCGCTTGCGAGCAAACACGACCTGGCCGCCCAGCCGGCTGATGCGGGTCTTCGGCACATCGAAGAACGGAAAGCCGGTCTTACTCTTCGTCTTGATCTGGCCCGGGCCGATCGCGACGTTCGCGAGGCTCAAGCCCACCGTGCCCGACAACGCGGTCAGGTCAGGCGTCTTCTTGCCCTTGTCGTCGGTCTCGACCGGCAGCGTGAGATCGATCTCGCTGCTCAACGTGCCCACGATCGGCAGATCGATGACGGTGCGCAACATGTCGAGCTTCGACGCGTCGAGGTCGCTGACGGTCGCCTCGAGCGCGTACTCGTCTTCGCCCAGCACGATGGCAGCTTCGATCGTGCCGCCGATCAGCTCGGCCTCGAGGGTGCCATCGATGATCCTCCCAAACAGCTTGAGGGGCTTCGCGTACAGCGTCAGCCGATCGAGCTCGACCGTCTTGGATGGGTTGTCGGGTCGCTGAGGTGCATTCTTCGAGTCAACCTTCGCGTCGGGGCTGTCGCGCTTGGCCGTCGCGCTCGCGTCATCCCCCTCATCGCCGGTCTTGCCGGTCTTGCCGGCGCCAGACGCGGGCGCGTCAGCCTTACTGTCGTCGCCGGGCTCGCCCTGGGCGGCCTCGCGCTGGGCCTTGCGCCATTCGATGTAGATCTTGTTCTTGGCGCTGAACGCCGCCTGATCCTCAGGCGATGCCCGAAACCTGACGGTGACGTTCTTGGCCTCGATGCAGGTCAGACCGCAGGTATCGAGGGAGTCATCATCGTTGAAGGTCAGATCGGCGTTAAACTCGTCGGCCGCCTTGCGCACCAGGTAGTCTTCGACCTCGCCCAGCGGCAGCGTCAAGTAGACGAAGAAGACCAGCGCGACCAAGAAGAAGGCCGAGTAGCCGAGGAACTTGAGCAGACCGCGCAGCGCCTTCACAGCTCCACCTCTTCGTTGCGGTAGGTGCTCACGGTCATCTTGACCTGGCGCAGCACCTGCCTATCGCTCGTGAGCGTTTGGATGTTGAGCTGGGTGACCCGGATGGGCTCCGTGCGCCCTTCCAGGGCCGACATGAACTGCGTGAGCTGCTCGAGGCTGATGCGCCGCATGGTCACCGTCTGGCTCTCTTCGACCAGATCCTTGACCTTGGTGCGCGTCGCGGTCCGCTTCATTCGCTTGTGCTTGTCGGTCAAGAAGCGCTTGGACTCTTTGAAGTTCTCGATCGTCACGCCCAGCGTCTGGGCCTGCTCCTCCATCAGCTGCACCAGCTTGACGCTGTTTCGATCCAGCCGCGCCTGGTAGGCGTCGAGCCGGTTTTGCGCGGTCAGGTAGGTGCCCTTGCGCGCTTCAACCTGGGCCAGGGTTTCGGCCAGGGTGGTGTTCTCTTGCTCGAGTTCATCGATCTGGCCGCCCACGACGAGCCAGATAATGACCACCGCTGTCGCCACAAGTCCGGTCACCAAGCTGCCGACCATGAGCTTCTCGCGGGTCGAGAGCCGGTCCATGAAGCCGCCGATGCGGCTGCCGATTTCTGCCATCTTCCAGCTCCCTAAATGCAGTTCGAGGTGGCGGAGAGCCGGAACTTGGTTCGGTCGTCCATGGCCTTCTCGACCTTCTCTTTGTTGACCCGCGAGCTGAAGCACTGGGTCTTCTTGATCGAATCGACGAGCCGCTCGACGTCGCCGCCGGAGTCGGTCCGCCCGCGCAGCGCCATCTTGTTGCGGGACATGTCGATATCGAGCTGGTCGAGGTCGATCTTGAGGTCGAAATCGATCTTGACAGACAAGTCGCGCAGCACCTCGTAGGCGCTGACCTCGGGGATGCTGGCCTCTTCTTTGCGGCTGGCGGTCACCGTGTCGGCCAGGCCCTGCGCGTCGGCGATGCACACGTTGTCGATGCACTCCATCTCGACGCTGCTGTTGCAGTCGGTGGCCTCTTCGCAGCGCTCGCGCCCGAAGATCTCCACGCTGAGCGCGGCGCTCTTGTCGAGCAGGTTCTGATGCTTCGCTTCGAGCACCTGCTTACTGCTCAGCGCGACCATCGCGGCGAGCACGATGATCATCACCATCGACACGGCCAGCGCGATGAGCCGCCCGCGCAAGAAGCCAAAGTCGCCGGTGTAGGCGTGGCTGCCTTTTCGGAAGTTGAGCTGGCTCTGGTGCTCCACCGTGCGCAGACCAAGCGCCAGGGCACGCCCAGCATACGGGCGCAGGCGATCGCCGCCTTCGGCGAGCTTGTTGAAGCTCCCCTGCAGCGGATCGAGGTGCTCGACTTCTAGGCTGAGGTGCTCCTGCAACCAGGCGTCGAGGCCACGCAGCTGCGAGCCACCGCCGGTCAGGAGCACCCGTGAGACGGGGTGGCCGGACTGAATCGAATGCGCCGCGATCGACCGGCGCGCCTCGCGCACCACGGGCCACATTGCGCTGCGGCAGGTGTCACTGATGAGCTGCTGTCGGCTGGGCGCGCTCTCGTCTTGACCGCTCTGGCCTTGACCGCTTTGGCCTTGACCGCTTTGGCCTTGCACTGTCGTCTCGGCCTCGCCGCCGATGATCATGCCCTCGGCCAGCTTGCCGCGCTCGGCCTGCTCGCCTTCGACCTTGAACACCTCGGCCAGCGCGGCCGTGACATGCCGCCCGCCCACCGGAATGTCGCGGATGCTCGACGGCGCGGCCTCGTCGAAGATGCACAGCTCGGAGTGGGCATGGCCGATGTCGAGGACCGCGACGGCCTCAGTCGAATCGCCGAGCAGCGACTCGTACAGGTTAAACCACGCGAGCGAGCCGACGCTGACGATCTTGGGGTCGATGCCGACGCCCTCGAGCACCGCGAGGAACTCGGTGAAGGCCTCCTGGAGCACGAAGGAGACCAGCACGCGGGTCGAGCCGTCCTCACGAGTCTCGATGATCTGGTAGTCGTGCACGACGTCTTCAACGTCGAACGGGATGACCTCGTCGAGCTCGAACGCCAGCGTCGCCTGGATCTGCTTAGGCTTATCGAAGGGGAAGTCCAGCGTCACCGACGAGACCATCGATGGCGGCAGCGCGCAGATGATGATCTCGTTCGTCAGCCCGCGCCGCTCGATGAGTCGCTGCGCGGCGGCGGCGATCTCGACCAACTGGGCCTGCTCATCGGCCGCCGCAGCGACCGGCTCGCTGCCGAACCCCACCAAGTCGTGGTTGCGGAAGGCGCTGACCAGTTCACAGACTTTGACCGAATGCGTGCCGAGGTCGAGCCCGACGATCTTGGTAGCCATTATTCTTCCCGGTAGTACAGGGTGCGCACGGTCTTGCCTTCAGCTCGAAGGATCGCGAAGATCTGCTTGGTCATATTGCCCACTTTACCGCGAACGCGAAGCCGAAAGACCCGGTTTTGCACCGTGATCGACTTCTGCACCTGTTTGAAGTCGATCTCACCTTGAATCGCGGTGTAGAGCTCGATCGGCATGCGATAGCGCTGCATGAGGAACGTATTATAGTCGGGCACTTGCCCACCCAGACCGCCCGTCGCCTGCACCAGCTTGTCGTAGACGTACCTCGCGGGGTCCCTGGCGATGGTGAGGAACTGGCCCTCGTTCCTGTAGGGCTTGCTGATGAAGAAGCCCTGCTTGGCGATCGTCGCGTCGCGGACGATGACCGCGTAGGCGTTGAGCGCGTCGCGAATATTGCCGAAGCCCGGCCCCAGCGTCTCGACGTCTTCGCCGCAGCCTTCAAAGGCCATCGTCACATAGCCCTTGATCGTCGCCCCCAGCATCGCCCCGATCACGTCGGGCTGGGCGCTGTTGACGTTCACCCGGGCGCTCGCGGCGTACACGCTGACTCGATCCTTGAGATACTCGTAGAGTTCGTCGTTGACGCCCCGCACCAGACGCAGCTCTTGGATGCTCTCGAAGGGCGCGTCCTTACTGCGGTAGCGCTCCTCAAGCTCGCGCAGATAGGCGTCTTCGCCCTCGCCGGTGCCGTCTTGCAGCACGCCCCAGTTGAGCGGGTCGATGTAGATGCGGTTGTTGTCGGCGTCGACCCAGTCGATCAGGTTGCCGACGACCTCTTCACGCGTGTACTTCTTGCCGTCTTCTTGCTCGAGGTCGAAGACCTGCGCGATGCGTGGATCGCACAGCAGAGATCGCAGCTGCGACATCACCCGCAGACGGGTCGAGCAGGCTCGCTGCCCGGGTTCGCAGCGCAGGCCCGCCAGGCCAATGAAGCTGTCTTCGGCCTTGAGCGTGATCTCCTCGACGTCGCCCTTCTCAAGCCCAAGCCCCTGCACGTTCTTCAACTCGACGGAGAGGCCGCCGATGGGCAGGTCGACCCGGCTGCGCACGAAGATGCCGAGCATCATATCGCAGAGCTTCTCGGGATCGATTCGGTCCTGCTGACCACCCAGCGGACCCCAGGCAGACTGGTCGAGGCACGCGCGCGTCATGACGAGGGCGGTCTCGGCCAGATGCGTCGCGCGCACCTCGTCGCGCACGTTGACCCCCATGCTCAGGTGGGTGTGCGCGCTCGAGGAGAACTCGACCAGAATCATCGCCAGCACCGCGATGGTCGTCAGCACGAGCAAGAGCGCGACGCCGCGGCTGTGGCGTCGCAGCGTTCGATGCGGCGCCGGGTGACGCTGAGCCGCCGGGCGCTGAGTCGACGGGCGCTGAGTTGACGGGCGCTGAGTTGACGGGCGCTGAGTTGACGGGCGCTGAGTTGACGGGCGCTGAGTCAATGAACGCTGAGTCAATGAACGCTGGGTCCGCTGGGTTCGAGTGCGCATCATCGGGCGTCCAACGGGTTGATCGGCCGGCGCAAACGCGGCGCGGCCTGGGTCACGAAACGCACATCCTTGCCGTTCTCCCGTTCGCTGGTGAGGACCAACGTGATGCGGATGCGGGCCGGCAACGTGTTGTTGTCGTTGCTGTCCCAGTCGCCCTGCCAGGCGTCGTCGCCGATCTCCTTGGCGTCGTCCCAGTACTCGAACTTGAGCTCCTTGACGCCATCGATCACCGGCCAAACGCTGCCGCCCTTCTCAGGATCGTCATCGAGGCGCTTGCTCTCGCGGCGATACAGCGTCTGCCCGTCCTTAAACGGCGTATCGCGGTTGGCGCGGCGCAAGAAGTACTGCACCTCGCATTGGTCCGACTCCCGCGAGCCGGCCTGCAACCGCAGGTGCGCCGTGGTCTGGAAGTACAGCTCGTCGTCTTGGCCCAAGAAGCGCGTGACCATCGTCGGGCCGTCTTCGCGCAGCGCCTGGTTGAGCGGTTCACGCAAGAACGACTGCCGCAGCTCTTTGGCCATGCGGCCGATGACCTGTCGCGCCTCGTGATGCCGATCGTTGAGCTGGGAGACCATCTTCTTGGTCTCAAACGACGTGGCCATGCTGGTGTACACGGCCGTCGCGACGCCGAGCAGCAAGCTGACGGCGAGCAACACCTCGATGAGGGTGAAGCCGCGCTGGGGTCGACGGCGCATCACTTGACGGTCGCCGGGTTGTTGTTCGGCGGCGCCCCGCCTTGCACGCCTTGGACGCCTTGAATGCCGTCCATCGTGCCGTCGAGCCCGCCGCCCAGGCCGGGCACTGCCTGCACTTCATTGCCGACGCCCAGGTTCGTGACGTAGCGCTCCAGCAGGATCGTGCGCTCGTCGACGGCGTCGGTCCAGACGATCTCGAGGCGCACCTTGCGCACCTTGTCTTCGAGCTGCTGCAGGAAGAACGGGATCGCGCCGATGGCCGCCGTCATGCTGCCCAGCACCTTGTCCATGTTCGGGCCGCCGGCAGCACCGGCAGCGCCGGCGAGCGCGCCGATATCGCCTCCGCCCAAGAAGCCGCTGATCATCGCCATGAACTGCTCGGTGATCTGCTCAGCCGCGCCGTCGTCCATCTCGATCTTGTAGGTGCAGGCCTTCC
>JBNMOZ010000150.1:0-10421 GCA_051276005.1 Bradymonadia bacterium
CTCGGCCGCGGCGTGGCCCAAGTCAGTCGCTAATTGCGACCAAGCCTTGAGCGCCTGCGCTCCGCCTCGCCTCCGCTCGTCCGTCTCTGTGTTTTGGGGTTCAAAGCCGCAGTGCTTGGGGCCTCGGCGCGCCGAGACTCTCGTTTGAGCCTCTCGAATTCACGGCGCTCGCGCAGGACTTCGGCATGCGAAATCGCACAACATTGCGGCAATCCTGCACACGCGCATAGGATGGGCCAGCCTTGAGGGAGTAGTACGTGAAGCTGCGTCGAATGAGTCTGCGATGGATCCTGGCCGTGTTGTCGGCGTCTGCTTGCGTGGTGGCTGTGGCCGCACCAGGCGTGGCGCTCGCTGAGGACGCGCAATACGAAGAGGCCAGCCAGAAGGCCAAGACGGCCTTCTCCAGCGGCGAGTACGAGGAAGCGGCGCTGCTCTTTCGCGAGGCGTTCGACATCACGCCGCGCGGCAACCTGCTCTACAACATTGGCCTGTGCTACGAGCGCGCCGGGAACGCGACCCAGGCCATCATCTTTTATGAGCGCTTCGTCCAGGCGCTGCCCGAGTCGCCCAAGCGGCCCGCCGTGCAGCGCAAGATCGCGAAGATGAAGAGCGAGCTGAGCGACAAATTTCAGATGGTCGCCGTCAAGACGACCCCGCCGGGCGCCACCATCTTTGTCGATGAAAAAGCGAAGGGGGCCATGGGCGCCGCGCCGGTCGAGTTCAAGCTGATCCCCGGCGACTACACGATCATCGCCGAGTTAGAAGGCTATGAGCCCGTGCACAAGCGCCACTCGGTCAAGGGCGGCAGCGGCAACTCCAACGTGTCGATCCGCATGGTGCGAGCCGGCGACATGGCCGAGGTCACATTGTTCATCTCGGAGCGCGGCGCCAACGTCATGATCGACAACCAGCGCGTGGGCCGCAGCCCGTTGCCCGAGGCGATCCGACTCCCGGCCGGCGCGCACGAGATCGCGGTGATGAAGCCGGGCTTCGCGCCGTACAAGAAGACCGTCAAGATCAAAGCGGGCACGACCGACCGCATCAAGATCAACCTGAGCGGCGAGGATGGCAGCGGTGGTCTGGCGACCGGCGTGACGCAGCTCGACGACGAGGGCGGCGGCGGCAACATCTGGCCCTGGGTCACCATGGGCGCCGGTGTGCTGATGGTCGGCGGCGGCGTGGTCACGGGGCTGTCGGCGCAGGGCCTGCACGACAAGCTCGACACGAAGAGCAAAGACAATCAGCTCATCGCGCCAGCCGACATCGACACCGGCAACACTTCAGTCTTGTTAACGAATGTGCTCCTCGGCGCGGGCACGGCCGCCATCGTGGGTGGCGCGATCTGGTGGTTGCTCGACGACAGCGGCGTCGACGCCGCGGGCTCGATCAGCGGCAACCTGGGCGTCTCGCCCGACGGTGAGCCGACGGTGGGTATCTGGGGACGTTTCTAGCGAACCCATCGTCGCTCGGCAGCGGCATTAGCGTTTCGATTTGTGGGGGATACAGGTTTGGCTTCGAAGACATCCAAGCGGCTGACGCGCAGCGCGAGTCTGTTGCTCTGCGTCACCGCCTTGCCGGCGTGCACGCTCGACTTCGACAAGTTCGAAGAGTTCACCGAACCGCCGGCGCGGATCATCGACATGATGCCGCCCCAGCCGGATTTGGGGGACATGGGCGACGCGTTCGAGAGCGGCGACATGACCGCACCACCGCTCGACATGGGCGGACCGGACGGCGACATGGACGGGGTGTTAGACGCCATCGACAACTGCCCGATGCTCGCCAACCCCGATCAGGCCGACGCCGACATGGACGACATCGGCGACGTGTGTGACGACGACGGCGACAATGACGGCATCGCCGACGACGTCGACAACTGCCCGATGCTCGCCAACCCCGGCCAAATCGACCTCGATCGCGACGGCCAGGGCGACGCCTGTGATGCCGACCCGGACGGGGACGGCCTCGACGACGCCGCCGAGTTGGCCAAGGGCACCGATCGCCTGCGGGCCGACACGGACGCAGATGGCGTTGGCGACGGCGAGGACACCTGCCCGGTGCAGGCCGATCGCGTGGGCGCCGACACCGACGGCGACGGCGCGGGCGATGCCTGCGACCCCGACGATGATGGCGACGGCGTGCTCGACTTCGTCGACAACTGCATCGCCACCGCCAACCCCGGCCAGGGCGAGGAGTGCGCGGGCGATATTGACAGTGACGGCGTCGCAGATGCCGACGACACCTGCCCAACCATCCTCAACCCCGACCAGACAATTACGCCGTGCATCTCGCGCTTCGAGACGCTCACGTACCTGCGCGACGCCCACGCGGTGACCACCGCCGGTCCGGGCGTACATGCTGGCACCAACGGCGGCCTGCTGCAGATCGATGATACGCCCGACAGCACCGATTATACCGTCGTGACCAACGCCCAGGGTCTGCCCGGCAACCGCGTGCGCGGCATCGCGATCGACGATGACGGCCGACGCTGGCTCGCGACGGACGCGGGCGTGGTGGTCTTGCGCCCCGACGGCATGGTCATCTCGATGCGCCCGACGGACGTCGGCGGCGGCCCTCAGGGCGTGCTGCGCGATCTCGTCGTAGACAGCGCGGGCGTGCTCTGGGTCTCCAGCGACGCGGGCGTCAACCGCCTCGACGGCACGGGATGGACGCTCGTGACGGCCGGCCTGCCGTCCCTCGATGCGCGCGGCCTGTACGCCGACGATCTTGATCGCATCTGGGTCGCGACGGCGCTGGGTGTCGTGCGCATCACCGCCGGCAACGCCGAGCCCGCCATCGCTGCCCTGCCCGCGGTCGGTGCGTTCAACAACGTCGTGCCCGCCGCGAATGGCATGTGGCTGCTCGCCGATGAAGGCGCAGTGCTCATCGACGGCGCCGACGCGGTCATCTCGACCTATCCAGGTGTCGCAGCGCGGGACTTGGCAAGTGGCCCCAGTGGCGCATGGCTGGCGACCGACGGTGGCGTACAGCGCATCGATGCCGACGGGCGCATCTTCCCGGCAGGCGCCGCGCTGCTGCCCTCCCCCGACGTCCGCGCGGCCGCGGGCACCCCCGATGGTCCCCGCTGGTTGGCCACGGCCAATGGCGTCATGGCCCTCGACGGGTACTTCGCGACCTTCGGCCCCGACCAGCTGCCCGACTGCGCCACGACCGCGTTGCGCATCACCAACGCGCTGTGGGTGGGCACCCAGGATGGCCTGTATCGCATGCTCCCCGACGGGCTCAGCGCCCGGGTCGACGCCGGCTTGCCGGGACAGAGCATCCAAGCGGTCCGCCGTATCGGCAACGAGGTGTGGGTCGCGACCGATGCGGGCGTCGGCGTGTTGACGCTCGAAGGCGTGGCCATCCGCATGGTCGTCGCCGCGGACGGCATCCCGGCCGGCACGATCACCGACGTCGTCGCGGGTCAAGGCAACGAGATCTGGGTCGGCTCAGCCGAAGGCGGCATCGCGCGCAGCGACGCGGGCGGCCTGAACTGGACCGTGTACACGGCGCCCGCCAATCTCATCGCAGGCAACCAGACCCGGGCCGTCGAACATGACGGCGGCGACTTCTGGTCAGCCACGTCCGAGGGCGTGACCCAATACGACGAAGGCGCGGGGCTGTTTGGACCGCCCATCAACAACAGCGGCGGTCGCCTGCCCAACCGCGACGTTGAAGACATCGCAGTGGGCGGCGGACGCGTCTTCGCGGCCACCCGTGGCGGCGTCGGCCAGCGCGGCGTGGACGGGCGATGGGGCACGCTCCGGCGCGCCAATGGAGGCCTGCCGCAGGCCACGCGCACCGACCATGTGCGCGCCATCGCCTACGACGAGAGCTACACCTGGATGCTCACGCAGCCCAACAACCAGCAGCCCTTCGGCACGTTGGTGCGCCGCGACGCCGATGTGCCACCGCCCTTGGGCGAGGTGCCGACCCCTGCCCAGCTTGGCGCGGCGCTGACGCTCTACACCGCATCCAACGCAGGACTGGCCGCGAACAGTGGCGACATCCAGGTCGACATGACCAGCAGCGACGGCGAACTGTTCATCGCCTGGTGTGGCGCCGAAGGGGGCGCGTTGACCGTGCTCGACGGCTCGAATTTGGTCACCCGTGACCTGTCTAACGTCGGCTTGCCCGGCGACGGCAATGGCGCGGCGCTCAGCGTCGATGCCACCGGCCTGCCCTTGTTCAGCACCATCGTCGACGGCGTCAGCGTCGCCGAGAGCATCGGGCTCGATGGCGCCCGCACCCCGCTCACCCTCAACGAGCGCTTCACGCGGGTCATCGAATGCGCCAGCCCGGCGTCCGAAGACGGCCTGCTCTGCGTGCTCGAAGGCAGCGTCGTCGCGCGGCTCATCAACGACGCTTGGCGCTTGATCGGCGTCAACGAGGTGCCCGAGTTCGGCGAGCAACCCCTGCGCCGCATGGCGACCATCGACAACCGCGGCGCGTGGTTTGCCACGTCGAACGGCGTCATCGAGTTCGAGTTCACCGGTGGCCGCACGCGCTACACCCAGGCCGGCACGGGTGGCGGTTTGCCGTCCGATGATGTCCGCGCCGTGGTCGGCAGCCCCGACGGAAGCACCCTGTACGCCGGCACCGACAAGGGCGTTGGCATCCGCGCCGATGGCGCCTGGACCACCATCGACGAGACCGAGTTGGGCAACGCCGACGTGCGCGCGCTCGCCCGGGCTGAAGACGGCACCCTGTGGATCGGCACCGCCGACGGACTCTTCCGCCGCGCCCTCGACGGCACGATCACCCCCTTCGGCCTGACCGATGGGCTGCCGCTCAACCGCATCAACACCCTCGCCGTCAGCGGCGATCGGGTCTTCGCGGGCACCGACGTGGGCCTCGCCGTGGCCGGGCCCGATGGCGTCTTCGAAGGGCTCGGATTCGCGGATGGCCTGCCGGGTTACCGGATCATGAGCATCGTCGTCGCCCCCGACGGTCAGGTCTGGGTGCTGAGCGACGACGGCATCGCGAAGCTGCTCTGATCGCGGGGCACACAGCCTGCGTGCGGGGCACCCCCTGCGGCCAGGAGACCAGTTAATTATGGCGAAGATCATCGAGAATGGGCGGGTCAGCATGCGTCTGAGGTGTGAGCGATGACTTCCCAAGACAGAATTGGGCAGACGGTCGGCGGATACGTCCTCGAGCGCATCATCGGCAAGGGCGGCATGAGCGTGGTGTACTTCGCCCGCGACGCCCAGACCGGCCGAGGCGCGGCGATCAAGATCGTTCAGTCAGGGCTGCCCGCCAACATGGCGGCCGAACGGCGCCTCGAACAAGAAGCCCGGGCCATCAGCCGCATTGGGCATGAGCACGTCGTCAACGTCTTTGGCTGGGGACAAACGCCCGACAGGCTGCCCTATATCATCATGGAGTGCCTGCGCGGCAAGACGCTGGCGCATGTGGTCAGCGTCGGCCAGATAGTGCCGCCCGCGCGCATGATCAACCTGGCGCGGCAGATGCTCTCGGCCCTCGAACGCGCCCACGCGCTCGACATCATTCATCGCGACCTCAAACCCGACAACGTCTTCCTGGTGCCGCGTGACGGCGAGCAGGACTTCGTGAAGATGCTCGACTTCGGCATCGCCAAGCTCCTTGGGCCGCAGCCGCACTCCCTCGTACAGACCGTCAAAGGGCTGGTGCTCGGCACGCCCGAATACCTGCCGCCCGAGCTCGCCATGGGCCAAGCCGTCAGCCCCGCGACCGACATCTATGCGCTGGGCGTGATCATATTTGAGGGGCTAACGGGTCGCCTGCCGTTCCCCGATGGCACCGCAGGCGAGCTGGCCGAGCACCATTGCTTCACGCCGGCCCCGACCCTGCGCAGCGTGCACCCCGGCGTGCACGCCGACCTTGAGCGCATCGTCCTGAAGTGCTTGGCCAAGAGCCCGGCCGAGCGATACCAGAGCGCCGATGCCCTGGCGCGGGCGCTGGCGGGGTTCGCCGGACAGGCCCAGTCCAGCCGCACCGTCGAGTTGGCCGGACCGGACCAGAGGCCGAGCGACAACGCCGCCATCGAGCGGGTCTTACGCGCGGCCGCCGAGGCGCATGGACCCCAAGAGACGCTGCCGGCAGGGCTCACTGCGAGCCTGGAGGCGATCGACAGCCTGCGGGCACGGACTGAGGCTTTGGGCACCGAATTGGCGCTCGTCGAAGACGCCCTCGCCGAGATCAGCGCGGCCTTGGCCCTGCGCGAGGGCGAGCTGCTCGACGCGCTGCAGCGCGACGCCGTGCTGAGCGAAGAGCTGCGCGGCGTCCGGCAGCAGGACGCCAGCCTGGTCGAAGGCCTCGAGGCCTCCGAAACTGGACGCCCCGCCTTGGATGAGCTGGCCGCCTTTCGGCCGGCGCCCAACTCAGCCTCGCTGCGCGCCGTGCTCACGTCGTACAACCTGGCGCTGCTTCAGGCGCATCTGCGCAGCGCCAGCACCGTTGAGGGCCTGATCGAGCGCCGCCGCGGCTTGCACGCGCAATACACTGATCTGGCGCATCGACAGGGACGCGCCAACACCGATCGGGCGAGCCTCGAAGCGTCGCTGGTCATCGAGCGCGCCCGCGTCGGCTGGGACCAGGACCGCCTCAGCGCTCAACGCCTGGGCCTGCGCATCGAACTCGACGCCCTCGAGCGCGCGTTCGGCCGGGCCCTCGCCTGCTGCGCCGTCGAACTCACCATCGGCTTTCGGTCCTGACCAAGCGGCCGCCCGATCGCCAGCCCCCCGATCGCCATCCCCCCGATCGCCAGCCCCCCGATCGCCAGCCCCCCGATCGCCAGCCCCCCGATCGTCATTGGCGCGAAGTGGGCGCCCTATACGGCATCACGCTCGCCGTGACCCTCGGGGTGACTCTGCTGCAAGGCAGCGTTGGCTGGATACGTGGCTACGTCACGACCATCGTCGCCTTCGCGTTCATCTTCCTGCCCATGGAGCTCATCAGCCGGCGCGGGCTCCAACCCGCCGACTTCGGCATCCACAGCCGCGAACGCTGGCGCGCAATCCGCAACGCCTTGCTGGTCATGGCCGTGTGCTTCCCCGCCTATGGGCTGGGGTATCATCTGTGGCAGACGCAATGGCTCAACCGCAGCCTCGATGTCGCCAGCGCGCGCTACGACAAGTGGCCCGCCGAGCTGCAAGACCGCCCGCGCCTTGCGCGCCCCGACAAAGGCGACGTCTGGTTTTACGCCGGGGCTGAGCGGCTGTGGCTCGAATGGCGCTTGCCGGCGGGGCAGACGTTCGAGGCCGGGCTGCAGGGCGATCTGCCGATCCACGTGCAGGGCAACGCGGTGCGCCATAGCAAAGAGGGCGCACAGGTCAGGGGCAGAGCTGCCGGCCGGATCGCCATCGAAGTGCCGGGCGATCGCATCACCGTCAACATCAGGACGGGCGACGACATGTTGCCAGCCGAGCGCCTTCGCTTGGGCACCGCCTTGGTCCAGGCCGACGCCAACCCGTTCAAGGCGAAGCGGTCCTATTGGTGGCTGTTCAACCTGCTGATGCTTCAGGTGCTGCTGGTCGCCTTGCCCGAAGAGCTGTTCTATCGCGGCTACCTACAGACCCGACTCGACAGCCTCGTCGGCAAGGATCGGCGCGTCTTCGGGGTCGACGTCAACGTCGCGAGCATCGTGCTGACCAGCGCGCTCTTTGCCCTGGGGCATATCATCACGATCTGGCATCCGGCGCGGCTGGCCGTGTTCTTTCCGAGCCTGATCTTCGGCTGGATGCGGCGCGCCACCGGCGGCATCCTTGCGCCGATCCTCTTCCACGCGGCCTGCAATATGCTGGTCGACATTCTGAGCCTGCACTACATCTCATAAACGGTCAGACGTCGTAGGCCAGCCCCTCGCGCAGCGCTTCGATGGCGCTGTTCTCTGCATCGAAGCTGTCGGCGTACTGCACCAGCCGCATGCGCGCGCGCAGCTCTGCCGGCAACGTCATCAGGTCTTCGTACGGCGAGTGCGGCGCGACGTTGGTCTCATGCACCACCAGATCGGCCTCGGCGAGCCAGTCGATGAGCACCGGGTCGAAGCGCGTATCGGCGCTGTAGGCCATGCTGCGCCCGCCGGCATCCACCCGCACCGCCGTCGTTGGGATGTGGTGCTGCGCCATGTGGCAGCGCACCGTGAACGGCCCAATCTCAACCGCCGTCTCTGGGGTGATGGGCCGATAGTCGAAGTAGGCCTCGAAGGTCAGCGGTGGAATGCGGGTGCCATCGGGCATCATCAAGTCGCGCATGGCGACCGCCAAATGCCCGTCCCACAGATCGGCCGCGACGTCGGGGTGGCACAGCAACACGGTGCGGCGTTTGCGCTTGAACAGGTTGTAGAACGCCAGGCCTTCGAGCCCCGAGACGTGGTCGCCATGCAGGTGCGTGAGCACGACTGCGTCGACGTCACCCACGTCGATGGGCGCCGCGGAGTCGCGCATCATGCGGCGGATCGGGTGCGGGGAGTCGATGATGATCCAGCGCCCGTCATGCTCCAACGCGAGGCTGGTTGAGAAATGGTCACGGGCGAACGCGTCGCCGACGCCGAGCGGATAGAGCTTCATGAGAGCACCCCTTCGATATCAGATGCAGGGTCAACACGCAGGCGGTCGAGCACCCCCGCGCGCAGCAACACGACCATCAGAAGCCAGCCTACGAAGGTCAGGCCAGCGGTCAATACGAAGTGGTCGCGATAGCCGAGTTCGACGACCAGATAGCCGCTGAACGCGCTCGACATGCCAGCCAGGATCACGATCACGCAGGCCTGAATCGTGTAGTCCGTCGCCTCGGTCGCGGGCCGGCACACGTCCATCATGGCGGTGAACAGCGCGACGGTCGCGGCGCTGCCGAGCAGGTTGTCCATAACGATGGCCAGATACATCGACGCTTCGCCGCCGATCTGCATCGCAGGCAGCACGTACAAGCCCACCGCGAAGACCTGGGCGAGGCCGAAGACGATCAGCGCGCGAACGCGGCCCAGGGAGCGCGCGCCGAGCCCGCCAACCACCGCGCCCACCAGCCCCGCGATCGAGCCCGCGGTGCCGGCGATGACGCCAATTTCGCCGATACTATAGCCCTGGTCGACCATCATAGGCGCGATCATGGGGCCGCTCAGCGCGTCGAAGGCCTTCATGCATATGAGCACCGCGAACCACCCGAGGGCCCCCGGTCGCCGCGCGAAGTCGACGCCAATGCGCAGCACCGCCATCGCGCCCTGCTTGGGCAGCACGGGTCGGGGCGGCTCGCGATACAGCGCGATCGGCACCGAGGCGCAGACGATGAGCACCGCCATCAGGCTGACCGACGCGCGCCAGCCCCACTCGGCGTACGCCACCAGGATCGCGCCGCTGCCGACGATCATGCCGATTCGATATGCGCCCACCTGGATCGCGTTGCCCATGCCCCGCTCTTGGGGGCCCAGTAAAGAGACGGCGAGCCCATCGGTCGCGATGTCCTGCGTCGCGCTGACGAGGTTGATGCCCACGATGAGACCGATCACGAGCGGCAAGTTGGCCGCCAAATCGAGCTGCGCGAGCACCAGCAAAGCGATGGCCGCGGTGGTCTGCAGCGGAAGAATCCAGCTCTTGCGCCGACCAAATCGATCGATCAGCGGCGCCCACAAGAACTTGAGCGCCCAAGGCAGGAACAGCAGCGACGCCAACCCGATGTTCTGCAGCGACACGCCGCTCTCGCGCAGCAGCGCGCCGAGCCCCTTGGTGAAGAAGCCGTACGGTAAACCCTGCGAGAAGTAGAGCGCGGCGAGCAGCCCGAAGCGTGAAGTCATCGTCATCGCAGCAACCCCTCGAGCATCGCGCGCACCATCGGCGCCGCTGAGCCAGTGGGGATGGCGTCGGGGCAGACGGCGGCCATCTGCACATAGCCTTCGATGGCGGCCCAGAGCGCCACCGCCTCGGGCGCCCCCCTGCCCAATCCTTCGAATTGATGAGTGAAGTCGGCGAGCCGCGCATCGATGACGACCCGCCATGCCGCGCCGACGACGGGGTCGCGTTGCGCTTCGGCGTGAATCTGCGTCCAGCACGCCAGCGCGGCAGGATCCGCCGTCGACAGCCCCAGCAACGCGTCGATGACGCCCTCAAGCGCGGCGCGGCCCGTTGCTGGTTCAATCCGCGCCACGAGCGCGTCGGCGAGCTGGGCGATCAGGCCGAGCAGGATCGCCTGCTTGTTGGCGAAGTGATAGTGCAGCAGCCCGGTCGTCAGCCCGGCCGCCTCAGCGATGGCGCGCATGCTTGCGCCAGCGTAGCCCTGCGTCGCCATGACCTGTTTGAGGCCCTCGACGATCTGGGTGCGGCGTTCGAGCGTAGAGGCGCGAGCCATGTCAAACCCTTTTGGTTGGTTGACCAACTTATAGCGAAAGCGACAAGAGAACGCAAATGGGGCCGACGATCCGGCGGCGGCGCCGGCTCGTTACG
>JBNMOZ010000151.1:0-10412 GCA_051276005.1 Bradymonadia bacterium
ACGCACGCGGCCCCTGGAGATCGATGATGCTGCGCATCCGGCCCGACTGGCACATCCCCGATCGCGAGGCGACGCCCGAGAGCACCTGGCTGAATCGACGCGCGGCGATCGTGCAGCTTGGCCTGGGCGCAGCCTCGCTCGCGGCGATTGGCTGCACTGAAGACGCGCCGCCCGAGCCGTCGACCCCGCACCCCACCCGCGATCTGTATCCCGCGCCGCGCAACCCGGCCTATACGAGCAGCCGCCCGATGACCGCCCGTAAGATCGCGGCGCGCTTCAACAACTTCTACGAGTTCACCCCGAAGAAGGAAGAGGTCCACCAGCGCGTCGGCCGCTTCGTGACTGACCCGTGGACGCTGGAGGTCACCGGCTTGTGTCGGGCACCGCGCGTCTTCGATCTGACCAAACTCATTCGCCAACAGACCCTCGAAGAGCGGGTCTATCGGTTTCGCTGCGTCGAGGCCTGGTCGATGGTCGTGCCGTGGACGGGCTTCATGCTCGCCGACCTGCTCAAGATGGTCGATCCGCTGTCGACGGCGCGCTATCTGCGCTTCTGGACGGCGAATCGGCCCGAGCAGATGCCCGGCATCAAGGCCGAGCACTGGTACCCATGGCCGTACTACGAGGCGCTGCGCATCGACGAGGCGATGAGTCCATTGGCGATGTTGGCCACCGGCATCTATGGCCGCCCGCTGCCCGCCCAGCACGGCGCGCCGATTCGCCTGATCACGCCTTGGAAGTACGGGTTCAAGAGCATCAAGAGCATCGTGAAGATCGAGCTGGTCGACCGCAAACCCGGCACCTTCTGGAACGCCCTCGTGCCCCAGGAGTACGACTTCGATGGCAACGTCGATCCGCGGGTGCCGCATCCGCGCTGGAGTCAGGCCAGCGAGCGCATGATCGGCCGCGGCGATCGGGTGCCGACCTTGCTGTACAACGGGTACGCCGCGCAGGTGGCCGGGCTGTATTCGCGCTGAAGCGCTGTTTGGGGCTCGAAAATTGAACTCCGCGGTTGACGGGGCCGTGCAGTAGGGTCTCTCGCACTGCATCAATGTATTGAAGAGACTCATGACCAAGCCCATGAAGGACACCGACGTCGAGACGTTCGACGACGACGCCCTCGACTATGTCCCGCGCTCCAAGACCCCGTTGCTCATCGCGATTCTGCTCGTGCTCGCCGGGGGCGGTGGCTACCTGGTCTGGTCGTTCATGACGGCCGCGGAGCCGCTGCGGGTGCTGATCGCGATCGACTTCGAGGGACAGTGGTTTGAGGGCAGCAAGCCCGCCGCGAAGCTGGTCGACGACGTGAGCAATCAGCTGGCGGCGCTGGGTTTTGAGCCGGTCGAGGGCGGCGATCCGGCCGTCATGGAGACGCTGGAGGACGCCACCGACCTGCGATCGGCCGCCAAGTCGCTCAAGGCGGCGTGGATCGTCGGTGGGCGCGTGAAGACTCAGATCACTGAGCACGCCGTCGACGAGGGCGCGCCGTATCTCGAGGTGCGCGCCGTCACCGACATCGAGGTCTTTCACGTCGACGACCCCGACGACCAAATCATCCGCCATCAGACCCAGAGCTGGGCGGGCAGCAAAGACAAGGCCCGCGCGTTGGACCGGCTGGCGGGCGGCGTCGCTGCCGAGAAGATCGGCGCCAAGGTCGTGCCGTCGATGGTCAACCACCCGCGCATCGCCCGGCAGCTGTTCGGCGAGGGCAAAGACAAGAAGGGCATCAACGCCGCCATCGCCGGCAAGCTGCGCAAGGCCGAGCAGTATTCGCAGTCCAGCTTCAGCCAGCTCAAGACGGCGCGGGCGACCTCGGCGGCGTTCAAGATCCGCCGCCTGGAGGGCGAGAAGGGGCCGGCGAAGGTCACCTATCACGGCAAGATGATCGAAGATGATGGCCTCATCGGCGCGGGGCCCAAGGGCTTCTTGGTCAAGACTGAGGACGAAGAGCTCTACGTCGATCCCGACAACAACAAGTTGCGTCGGCTCGGGTCGCTCGAGACGCTCGTGTGGAAGATGCCGGGCGCGACACCCGACGCCGGATCCGCCGCCACGGGGCCCACCTCCACCGTCCTTTGGTCGGGCTATAACATCTACAGCTACCCGGGCGTGACCCAGGACGGCACCATCGCTGCGCTGGTCGAAGACCTCTTCGGCTGGGCAAAGACCGTCACCCTGATCCTCAAAGACGGCACGTCCAAGCGCCTCAAGGTCGACGCCGAGAAGCGCTTCTCGTCGCTCAAGCCTTCGCCCACCGGCAAGGCGGTCGCGCTGTATGAGCGGGCCTGCCGCAAGTGTGTCGACGAGCTGCTGGTGCTCGCGGCCGATGGATCCGAACGCTTCCGCACCGGCAATGAGGGCGGCACGCTGCACGGCTTCGCCTGGGTCAGCGACGACGCCCTGATGATCATGCACAGCCCCCGCAAGCGTGACCTGGGGGGATCGCTCGACGGCGAAGAAGAGGCCGCTGCGCTGGACCAAGTGCGCCTGTTCACCGCCATCGACCAGACCATCTGGCTGCTTGATTTGGCCGGGCCGAAGCCCGTGCTCACCGACATCCACATCGTCGACATGGACGTCACGCTCTCCTGGGTGCGCGTCAGCCACGACTTCAAGAAGGCGACCTTCGCGGCCCGCACCAAGGACGGCCCGGCCATCGCCGTGCTCGACATCGCGGCCGGCGAGCTCGACTTCTACCCGACGCCCGGCGAAGTCTCGGCGCCCACGTTCTCGCCCGACGGCACCTGGATCGCCTTCAACATCTGGCCCGAGGCCCAGCGGGGCCGCGATGAAGAGATCGGCCTGATGCCCGCCGCTGGCGGCGCCGTCCAGGTGCTCACCGACAACCGGTATCGTGATCGCTACCCCTACTTCAGCCATGACAGCGCCCGCATCTATTACGAGAGCCGCGACAAGGACCCCAACTTCAACGGCCGCCGCAGCGTCAGCGTGATCGCGTCGGTGCCGGTGCCGCAATGAGCGCGCCAGCGGCTGGCCTGGAGGACGGGCCGGACGATGGCCCCGACGCAGGCCTCGACGACGGGTTGGACTACGATCCGGCCGCGCTGCGACTGCGCACCCGCGCGCGGGTGCTCGGCGCCTTCATCGCCCTCGCGACGGTGCTGCCCTACGAGGTCGTCGGTGAGACGCCGCAGTTCATCTGGGACCTCGCGGGCGAGTTGGGCATGGCGGGCCTGTTGGCGTATCTGGCGCCGGGCATCGCGGGCGGCGTCATCATCATCGCGGGCCTCACCATTCAGCGTCCGCTGACGTTGGCTGTGGCCGTGCTGGCCGCGCTCGCGACGGCGACCATCATGGTGCAGTTGGGGGCCGACGCGGCGGCGTGGGACATCATGCCGCTGCCCGAGAGCTTGGGCCGCCGTCCGGCGTTGCCCATGGCGATCTTGGCGCTGACGGCGGCGGGGGCGAGCCTCACGTTCCGCGCGCATTCGCGTCGGCTGGGGCAGGGCATGCTCATCGCGGCGGTCGCCCTCGCGGCGCTCTTCTATTTCATCCCGGCGCGCGGCGAGGCGCCCGTCGATCTCGTGGTGCGCGCCTTCTCAAGCTGGGACGACGTGCCCGATTGGCGCTTCCAGGTCGGCTTCATCATCATCGGTATCCTCGTGCTCTGGCCCGCCCTGGTGGCCATCGGCAGCCTGTTTCATCTGTTCGTCCCGGCCGGCGATGATCAGCCCGTCGCCAGCATCGTGGCGCGGTACGGGCTGCCGCTCTTGCTCATCATGTTCATCATGCGCGGCGTGACCGGCTCCGGCTGGAGCACCTTCCACGGCCTCGGCTTCGCGCTGTTCTTGGCGGGCCTGGTCTCGGTGCTCGCGTCGGCCGTCGAGGTCCTCGCGGCGGGCATCTTGGCCCCCGATCCGGAGCAGCCGCCGGCCCGCCCCAGCCGCAGAGCCCTCGCCATCATCGGCGGCGTGACGGCCGGCGTCCTCATCGCGCAGACGGTGTTGGCGCTGCCGCCGCCCAAGGGGGTCGAGTGGACCCTCAAGCCGCAGACCAGCGAGGCCGATCAGGTCTTCGACGCGGCGATGACGACCTGGAACCGGGCGCGCCTCAACTGGGATCGCGCCGCCCGTGGCAGCGCGGGCCGCGAGGCGCTGCTGGCGGTGAAGAACGCCGCGCGCACGCTGGTTGAAGACGCGCGGGGCATCGACGCGGGGCTCGCCGACGCCCTCGAACGCTTCACCCGCGAGTCGCGCACGCTCGGCCTCGCGGGCCGCAAGTGGTTCCGGCTCATCGGCGAGGTGAACACGGCCATCCGCGAGGCGGGGCTGCCGTACTACCTCGATCCCTCGGTCATCAAGTTCAGCCGGTCTGAAGATCGCCGCCGACACTTCCGCATGCGCACCTTCGTGGTCGAGGCCGTGCGCCGCTACGACGTCGACGGCGACCAATACGCGACGCTGCGGGTGCGCCGCCTGGGCGGGGGTCGCAGCGACGGCAGCCTGCTGGGCTTCTCTCGCGATCTGCAGCGCTTCGCCATCGTCCTGATGCCCGAAGTGGAGAGCTTCCGCGACACCCTGCGCGACGGCGCCGCGGCCGATCCGCCCACCTGCCAGCCCGACAAAGACGAGGCGGGCACGCTCTTCGACGCGGTCAGCGGCGGCCAGGCCGGCGTGCTCTGCGGTCAGCTGCTCGCCCGCGTGGTTGAGACGCTGGGCGACGACATCGACGCGCAGGCCGCGGCCGTGGTCGATCGCCACGAGCTGCAGCACCAAATCGACGGCCCCGACCTGCCCACGGCCGGTCGCGTGCGCCAGCGCTTCGGTCGCCGGGGCGAAGACTGGCGCAAGCGCGTCAACCGCGAGTTCTCCAGCTACATCGCCCAGATGACCGCGGCGGACGCCGATCCCCATTTGGGGGTCGTGCACCTCGCCCGGCTGGCCATCGGCGAGACCGGGCGGCGCGTCTATCCCGCCACGGCCTTGCTGGTCTTGGAGGCGATGACTGGGCACTTGGTCATGGAAGACGACGGGCGCGCCGTCGATCGCGACCAGCTCGCGCAGGCCATCTCGGCGCTGTCGGGCATGACCGCCGACGCGATCCGCGCCAAAGCCGCCGCGACCTGGGCCGACGAGTTTGGCGGCGACTTGCCCCCGATCACGGCAGCGACGATCAGCCCGTGAGCTGCTGATCGGCTTCGGGCACCAGCGAGGCCGTGGCCACCAGCGCGGCGTTGGGCACCCGCGTGGCCGCAGGCGTCGGATCATCTTCGAGTCGGGTCAACACGCCAAAGCCACCCAGCACCTCGGCCAACTCTTGCGCGACGTAGCGCTGAACCGGACCGATAGACAGGCGCCCTGCGGTCAGCCGAGCCGCGACATCGGTCGGCGTCAGCCCCAGCGCTGGCGCGAGCAGCTGCGCGATCGCCCCGACGTCGCTGCGCTCTTGCACACAGACACGCAGCCGAACGGCGGGAGAGGGCATCATGGCTCCGATCGCGTGTTCCAGTAGCTATGGATTATTCTAGTGTCGCACGCTGGTGTTTTCAACGCGAATTGGCCCTGCAAAATGAACGGGTTGCGCCGAAGCTGGGCGCCGCGCTCGACTCTTCACCCGCACAGCCGGTATTTTCCGTCAAAGGACGCTCCGGGGAGGGTGGCATGAGGTTCGATTCCAACAACTCGTTCGCGCATCGCCGCGTTGGCGGCATCAAGCTGTTCACTTTGGCCTGCCTGTGGGCCGTCGGCTGCTTGACCGGGTGCCTCGACGACGAGCCTGAGAGCCCGCGGTTGCCGCTCGATCAGGGCATCGGCGGTCAAGGTGGCGGCGGCGCAGGTGGCGATGGTGAGGGCGGCGCCGGTGGCGGCACGGGCGGCAGCGGCGGCAGCCCCGTCGGCTGCGTGCGCACCGTCGTCTACCGCCACTCGGGGGCCGACCCGGCGATGACCGTCAACCTGGGTGGACCCTTCGAGTCGCCACCCTGGTCGGGCCAGATCTCGCTGAGCGATGACGACGGTGACGGCTTCTGGGCCGTCGACCTGACCCTGCCCGCGGGCGATCATCTCTATAAGTTCATCGTCGACGGCCAGTGGATCATCGATCCCGACAACCCGTCGACTCAGGACGACGGCATGGGCAACGCGAACAGCGTCGCTGCCCACAGCTGTCCGCATACGCCGGGCTGCTTGCGCGACGCCGACTGCGCCGAGCCCACCCCGCTCTGCCGCAACTACGAGTGCCTCGAGCCCGGCGCATGCAGCTGCCCCGGCGACCAGATCTGCGACGACGCCGGCCAATGCGCTGATCCCCCAGAGTGCGACGCCGAGACGCCCTGCGGCGCCCCCCTCGTGTGCCGCGATGGCGCCTGCGAGCCGGAGTGCTTGGGCGACGATGAGTGCGACGGCGACGCGGTGTGCCTCGATCTCGTCTGCGTGCAGCCCGAATGCGCCGCTGATGCGGAGTGCGCAGTGCTGTCCGAGGTGTGTGACGGCGTGCGCTGCATCGAGGCCGCGTGCCGACGCCAGGTCTTCACCTTCGATCCGGGCGCCGAGCAGCTCGCCCAGGTGCTCGTCTCGGGCGAGTTCAACGACTGGGCCGAGACCGCCGAGACCGGCGCCGCCGCGATGACCTTCCTCGCCGATCAGGGCGTCTGGTTCACCCCCATCGACCTAGACAACGGCGCTTATCAGTACAAGCTCGTGCTCTTTCGCGAGGCCGGCGGCGCGCCCGAGTGGATCGCCGATCCGGCGGCACAGCGCGCGGTCGATGACGGCTTCGGCGGGCAAAACTCCGTGCGCGACGTCGACTGCATGGACGTGCCCCCCGGCCCCGGCGTCTGCGGCGACGTGGCCACCTTCGATTGGGCCGACGCGGTCATGTACTTCGCGATGATCGACCGGTTCGAGGACGGCGACGGCCGGGTCGAACCCGTGCCGGGCGCCACCGGCGGCGACGCGGCCAACGGCCCCTCGGGGCAGTACGAAGGCGGCGACTTGCAGGGCGCCACCCAGCGCGTGCCCTACCTGCGCGACCTGGGCGTGACCGCCATCTGGCTCAGCGCCCCCTATGAGAACCGCGACACCGCCGGCGCGGCCATCGACCCCAACCAAGACAACAACACCTACTCGGCCTATCACGGCTACTGGCCGTCGCCCGCGAACATCGACTTCAGCGATCCGGCCAACCCGTCGCCGGTGCCCGAGGTCGAGACGCGCATCGGCACCGCCGCCGATCTGCACGCCTTCGTCGACGCCGCCCATGGGTCCGAGATCAAGGTCCTGTTCGACTACGTCATGAACCACGTCGACAGCGAGAGCGGGCTCTACCAGGCCCATCGCGACTGGTTCGCCAGCGACAACGGCCGCACCCGGCTGTGTGGCCCCGAGAACCTGTGGGACGACCCGTTCTGGGGCACCCGCTGCGCGTTCACCGACTACCTGCCGCCCTTCGACTTCGACAACGCCGCGGCCCGGGCGTGGTCGGTCGCCGACGCCGTGTGGTGGGCCACCGAGTTCAACATCGACGGCTACCGCCTCGACGCCATCAAGCACGTCAGCCTGCAATGGCTCACCGACCTGCGCGCGACGCTCACCGCCGCCATCGAAGCCCCGGCGGGCGATCGCTTCTATCTGGTGGGCGAGACCTTCGCCTACGACGATCGCGCGTTGCTCAAGAGCTTCGTCGACCCCGAGACCATGCTCGATGGCCAGTTCGACTTCCCGTTCAAGGCCCGCGTCTGCGAGGCCCTGTTCAACAAGTCCATGCGCCTGCAGGACTTCGCGGGCTGGATGGACGGCAACGACGGCTTCTACGGCCCCGGCGCGTTGATGACCACCTGGATCGGCAACCACGACATCCCACGCCCGATCCACTTCGCGAGCGGGCAAATCGACAATTGCCGCCAGGGCAGCTTCCCCGGCAACGGCTGGAGCGCCGACTTCCGCCAGCCCGACGACGCCGCGCCCTACGAGCGCCTGGGCCTCTCGTTCGTGGTGATGATGACCAACCCGGGCATCCCGCTGATCTACTACGGCGACGAGATCGGACTGGCCGGCGGCGGCGATCCCGACAACCGGCGCATGATGCCCGTCAACGACGACGGCCTGAACCCGCACCAGCTCGCGCTGCGCGATCGCGTCGCCGCGTTGGGGCGTATTCGCACCGACAACAAGGTCACCGCCCGCGGTCGCCGCATCACGCTCTCGGCCGATGACGACACCTGGGTGTATCGCCTGACCGGCTGCGGCGGCGACTCACCCGACATCACCGTCGCCATCAACCGGGCCGATCAGCCCCGCCAGGTGCGCGTGCCCGCCGGCGCGCTGACCGACCTGCTCAACGACGCCGCCATCGAGGGCGGACAGGTCGAGCTGGCACCGCGCAGCGCCATGGTCCTGCGCGCGGCTGCCGAATAGGCGCGCGGCGATGCCCGTTCTCACCGATATCCCAACGATTCTCCGAACTCGACCGAAATGAGCCCCGCGTGAACGATCCTCTCAAGCGCCCACTGACCGCCGTCCTCGCGGCCTGCCTCGCCGTGTGCGCCGTGACGGCCTGCACCGCCGACCCCACCGCGTTCCCGGTGCGGCTCGACCGGGGTGCGCCCGACGCCGCCCCCGATCCGATCGACATGCAGATCGACATGCAAGAGCCCGAGGTCATCCTCGACATGGACGTCGACATGGCCCTCGACATGGCGCCCATGACCGACATGGACGCCGCGCCACCGCCCGGCCCGCCGCCGCGCGAGCAGACCATCGTGTTGAGCAACCGCGACGACGGCTACGTCGGCTGGGTGCGCGACGGTCGGCTGTTCAGCGCGCGCCTGGTCAAGGACGCCGAGGGGGTCACCGACATCACCGACGTGGGCGACGCGTCGACCCTGACCGGGCGCCTGCAGGGCTACCGTTTGACCGGCAGCCGGCCGTATGTGGTCTTGCCCAGTGGCGAGGAAGGCCAACTGCAGGCGGTCGATCTGACCGGCCGCAGCGCGCCCACCGACCTGGGCCTGTACGGGCCGTTCCGGGTCTTCGTCGACAGCGAAGTGCTGCTCTCGGGTCGCCTTGGGCCGGGCGTAGACGCGCAGCCGGCCTGGCGCATCGTCGAGGTGGGCAACCGCCTGGGCGCGATCTACGAAGACAAGACGGGCGTGCCTCTGGCGCGCGCAGCGGCCCGCGCGATGGGCGGCTGGGTCTTCGGCTTCGATGGCCCCACCTGCCTCGACATGACGCGCACAGCCATCGTCGAAGCGTCCTGGTTCTGCCAGGGACGCCCCGGCGCTCGCCTGCTGGGCGACGGCAATGAGCGGCTGAACTTTGTGGGCCCGACCGAAGAAGGCATCCGCATGTGGCAGGCCATGCCGTCGGTCGCGACCCGCCCCGAAGGCGCCGCAGACCCCGACCTGCGGGTCGATTTGGTGCAAGGCGCGATCATCGACTGGTTCCCCCAGCCGACCTCAGGCCAGCTCGCCCACATCAGCGAAGCCGGCGGCGCCGAGGCGTTGTGGTGGCTGCGTGGGACGCAGACCCAACGCGCCGAAGTCTCTGATCCCGAGAGCATCCTGGGGCTGTCGGTCATTCGCAGCGACATCCGCGTGATCCGCTGGGACGCCGACGCCGGGCAGCCCGTGCCCGCGCCCATCACGTTCGCCGCGGGCCCGGCGCCGCCCACCTTCAACCCGCCCGGCGAGTGCAACGCCTACGCGGCCGAGACGTGTGGCAGCGACGACTTGGACTGCGATGGCGTGCCCGACGGCGGGTTGTGCTGCCGCGAGGGCATCGACAACGTCATCTCGGCCCGATTGGACGAAGGCGACACGCCCGACGAGCGCTGGTTCACCGGCATCGCCGACGTCGGGCTGCTGCTCATGGTGCGCATCGCCGAGTCCAATGAGGTGCGGCTGTACAGCCACCCGCGCAACGACGACAGCGGCGACGTCGCCGCCCAGGTCGGCACCTGGGAGAACATCACCGCGCTCAAACGCTTCGCCAACCGCAGCACCCAGATCGTCGCCCTGGCAGACGCCATCGACTTTGACAACCCGGTCGAAGAGGGCACGCCGCCCAACACCACCGAGGCCCTGCTGTGGTTCCGCGGCGCCGAGCGCGAGGCGCGCACCACGCCGCCCTGCGCCGAGGTGCGCGGACTGCGTGTCTTCAACGCCGCCGGTCGCACCCGCGTCTGGTGCGCCGACATGGCGGTCGATCTCGACTCGGGCGCCGAGATGGGCGACGTCGTGGCGTACCCCGAAGGCACCGGCACCGTGCACTGGATGGAGCCCAACGCGCTGGGTCAGGCCAACCAGGTGATCGTGGCCCATGGCGATGACTACACGCTCACGCTGTGGACGCTCGACGACGCGCTCAACCCGGTCGTGTCTCAAGAGGCCTTGCCCATGGCGGTCACGCTGCTGTCGCCCGAGGAGCGCATGCTGCCGCTGCGCAGATCGGAAG
>JBNMOZ010000152.1:0-10283 GCA_051276005.1 Bradymonadia bacterium
GCTATCGCACCGCCGCCGAACCGCAGTGGATACGGCGCCTCTCTCGCGTGCGCAGCCGGTACTTCGCGCCCGGCCCGAACCTGACCGACGTGGGCTACAGCGGCGTCTCCAGCGACGGGCGTATTCGCGGCGACATTCGGGTGCAGATGGGCCGCACCGACGACCTGGTTCGCACCTACTATCACCTCGAATATACGGTGCTCGAGGACGTGCGCTACGATCGGTTGGCGCTCTTTCAGATGGCGGCCGACAACTACGGCGACAACGGCTACACGCGCCTCGCATACGGCAACGCCGACGGGGTGATGGCCGATCGCGCCATCGAAGATCACAACGCCAGGGGCTACGCCAACGACGCGGATCGCGGCATCGCGTTGGCCGGCGCGGCGCCGTGGGTGATGCTCTACGACAACCGCAAGCTCGATGAGCGCCTGCCCGAGCACCACGCCGACTTGATGTATGTGGTGCGCGACTTCGAGGCGAACATCGGGGGTGTCATCGTGAACACACCCCATATCAACCTGCACCGCACCCGCAACGGGCAGTCGCAGATGGGCCTCGAGCTTGGGCTGCCGCACGTCGAGGGATCCCCCTGGTGCGGGGCGCCGTGTCAGGGCGAGACGCGCTTCATCCCGGCGGGCAGCACGATTCGCGCGACGATCGAGTACCTGGTCGTTCCGGCCGACAAGGCGCGCTACTACGGCGCCAGCGACTACCTGGCCGCGCTGCCCGGTGAGTCATGGCGGTCGACCGTGATGGCGCTGACGCTCGCGGCCGGCAACCTGATCGAGGTCGCAGCGACGGTCGGCCAGGTGCGCCGCAGCCAGCCGGTCGAGATCGACGCGGCCGTGGGCACGATCGCCGCCGACTTCACGGTCGATGGCGGCTTGGGCTATGTGCCAATTCGGGTGCGGGGGCTGCCGCGGCATGACGGCTGGCAGCTTGAACGGTTCGAGGACGACGCATGGGCGCCGGTCGATCAGGCGGTGCACGGCAATGACTTCTGGCAGGCGACCGTCGACCCGGTCGCGGGCACGTACACGCTGACCTACACCGTCGCCAACCGCGGCTTGATGCGCTACCGGCTGATCTGGGGGCGCTGAGCGGGCTGCGGGCTGAGGAACTGACGGCTCGGGGCGTCAGCGAATCGGAGCCGCGATGGCTTCAGCCGCGGTGGCTTCATGATACTGCCCGAGCCACGCGTCCAACTCCATCCAGCGTCGATGCAGCCAGACCGCCCGCTCGTGATCGCCATCGGGGATGCTCGCCCGCGGGAACCGGACGAAGTGGGTGCGAATCGTGCGCCCGACCAGGGTGCCATCGACCAGATGACGCAGGCTGGTGATGCCGTCGAAGCCGCTGTGCATCATGATGATGACGTCGGCCTCGCAGGCCTTGAGCAGAGCCAACGCGCCGCCCATGCGTGGGGGCAGCACATGGCGCAGCCCTTCCGCGCGCCGGGCCGCCTCGTCTTCGCCCTTCTCGCGCAGGCGCTCGATGATGCGGGCGCGCTTGCGGGGCGTGAACCGGGTGCCTTCGGGATACAGCAGCACGCCGTCGTTGGGTCCCAGGTTGTCAGCGAGGGCAGCGACGCCCGCGATCTCTTGCGTGCCGCCGATGGCGCGATCAATGAAGTAGTTGGGCAGCTGATTGCCCACCAGATCCAGGCAGGGATCGAAGAGCAGCTCCTTCTTGAGCACGAAGCGCAGATGCAGGCGATGCGGGCCGAAGAGCGCCAGCGGCAGCATCGTGTCGGCCGTGCTCGCGTGTCGCACGAAGACCAGCACCGGTCCGCGGGCGTGCAGCGCCTCTTGGCCGGTGTGCTCGAAGGTCAGGCCGAATATACGACCGAGCGCAGAGACCATGTTGTGGCCCCACCAAGCCTGCAGCCGATAGAGGCGCGCGAGGCGCTTATCGCGGGGGGCGCGCTCGATGAGCTGCACGAACCACAGGGCCGCCGAGCCCAGGATGCCCGCGCATTCGATCCACAGGTAGCAGGCGAAGTAGGCGACGCAGCGCAGCGTGGTCATGGTGCGACCGCCAATGACGTCGACGAGGGCGAAGAGCGGTATCCAGAGTGGCGCGGAGAGCACCGATACGAGCGCGGCGATAAAATACAGTGGAATGACGAGCAGCCGTCGGAGCAGAGTCTTCATCAGTTCAATTCCTCAATGCTGCTCGGTCTCGGTCAGAAAAGGCGATGCGCGCATGTCGGCGAATACCCAAGTGATCCTCCTGGCGCATGGTAGCTCACGTGCCACCTGGCGCGCACCGTTTGAAGCCCTGGCCGCCCGGCTAGGGCCGTCGACACGCATGGCTTATCTCGAGCTGTGCCCGCCAACCCTGGTGGACGCGGTTACGGCCGCGGCCGAGGCGGGGATCACGAGGATCGCGGTTCTGCCCGTCTTCTGGTCGAGCGGCGGGCACGTCACGCGCGACGTACCTGGGCAGGTTGAGGCG
The DNA here is from genome assembly GCA_051276005.1 of Bradymonadia bacterium. Classification (GTDB taxonomy): domain Bacteria; phylum Myxococcota_A; class Bradymonadia; order UBA7976; family UBA1532; genus JBNMOZ01. The sequence continues at coordinate 2,461 of JBNMOZ010000152.1, forward strand.
GCGCGCCAAGTGGCCGGCATCGAGTCGATTGAAGTGCTGACTGCGGTCGGTGAGCACCCCAAGATCATCGACGCGCTGGCCGCGATCGTCGCTGAGCTCGCGGCGCCAGGCTGACGGCATTCGCCGCGCCGACTTCGCCTAAAACGTGGCGCGCGCCTGCTCTTCGAGGCGCTCTCGCAGCAGCGGCATCAGCGCCGCCTCGTCTGCAGCCATGTTCCCGCGTATGCTCGCAAGCAAACGGCGGGCGCTCCCAATAAGCTCCGATCGGTCCACCAGGACGTCGCAGTGCACCCTCTCAACCAACCGCAGCAGCTTGACTGTGTGTGTCCGCAGAATGTCGTGCTCCGCCTGCACCCGCGCGAGGACCGGGCTCCCGATCCCCAGGACGCGCTCAACGAGCTGCTCCCCCGCCCGGAAGTGGGTGCCGATCTCGCGGTCCACCAGGCGAACCAACTCGTCGAGTTGGTCGAAGTCATCCAAGAATTCGAGTCGGTCCAGGTTGGCGCACATATTGGCCAAAGCGGCGTCGAGCGCGGCGTGGTCTTCGTTCAGAGCGTGCATCTGTGGGGGCGGGCCATCGGAGCTGGTCACAAGACACTCCCGAATGTGTTGGATCGGACTGGCACGTCACAATCCGCGCGCGATGGGCCGCACGATGACTCCTATGATACCGACGAATGACACCGCCCCGCAAATTGGGGCGCGGTGTCGCGAACGCCGACCGACGGCGCGATGCGCAGGTCAAGGGCGCAAAGGCTGCAGGGCGCGGGGGGCGTCGCTCATCTCTGGCACGACTTGTGTGACCCATCGCTGATCTGCTTCGGGCAAGCCCGCGTACTCTCGTATGTAGCCCGTGAAGCCGAGCCTATCGCTTCGCTCGAAGAAGGTGAGAGCGTCCATTTTTCATGATCCGCCGTCAACTCCCATACGTCCCGGCCGCGATTCAGCGCGGGGTGCTGCGCTTGAGCGCGGGCCAGCGCGCCGCGCTCCAGGTCTGGCAGGTGGCCGTGCCCGGCGCGGGCACCAGCCGAACCCAGCCCGTCAGTGTCTCGTCGCTGTCTTGCGCCGCCCGCTTCAGGCAGGCCCCTTCGGCGGCCAGGATCTGCTGCTTGACGTGCACTTTGACGACGCCTTCGAGACCGGCACCGACCGCGCGCAGGCGCGCCGAGGTGCTCGCTTGACTCGCGACCTGCAGCGATCCGCCGCACACGGCGGCTTTGACCCCAACCGTGATGCCCGGCTTGCCGTCGCCGTCGTGATCGCTCGCGTCCCAGCCGCTCGTCGCCGCGCGCGCCCCGAAGGACCCATCGGGCTCAGTGGTAAAGCGCAGCGTCGCGGGCGGCACCGACTGCACGGCCTCGCCGCTGATGTGCACCTGCACGCCCATGACCGAATCGAAGCGAACCCCGCACGGCCGTTGAACCAGCTCGAACCCGTCCTTGGTCGCGCGCCTCTCGGCGATGAACCAACTCAGGTTGCGGGTCTTGACCGCGCCGAGCAGGGGGATATTGCGAGAGCCCGTGACCTCTTGCGCGCCGGCCCACAGGGTCACGGCAGGCGGCGCCAAGGCGGGCGGGGCCGCGGCGGACAAGCTGGCGGCGGACGGCGTCGCGACGGACGGCATCTGCGGCGGGCCGGCCAGCAGCGCGATCAAAAACAGCATCTCTTGACTTGCCTTCCCGGCTTGAACACTGTCCCGACCCTGCGCCACAGAGGAGCTTGAGTGCAAACCACCTCGGTAGAAGTCCCCATCGCAGACGCCCCCCACGCCGTCGTCATTGGCAGCGGATTTGGCGGGCTCGCCGCCGCGATTCGCCTGGGCGCCCGCGGCTATCGCGTCACCGTGCTTGAGAAGCTCGACAAGCCCGGCGGCCGCGCCTACGTCTATGAACAAGACGGCTTCAAGTTTGATGGCGGCCCGACCGTGGTCACCGCGCCGTTCCTGTTCGAAGACCTCTGGGCGCTGTGCGGCAAGACGATGTCGGACGACATCGACATGCGCCCGGTCACGCCGTTTTACCGAATTCGCTTCGATAACGGCGAGGTCTTCGACTACACGGGCGATCCTGATGAGATGCGGGCCCAAATCCAAGAGATGTCGCCCGGCGACGTCGAGGGCTACAACCGCTTTTTGAAGATGAGCGAGAAGATCTTCAAGGTCGGCTTCGAGCAACTCTCCCACGTGCCGTTTGGCTCGTGGACGTCGATGCTCAAGATCGCGCCGGCCATGATTAAGCTGCAGAGCTATCGCACGGTCTACGGGCTCGTCAGCAAGTTCGTCAAAGACGAGCGGCTGCGGCAGGTGTTCTCGTTTCACCCGCTGCTGGTGGGCGGCAACCCGTTTCAGACCACGTCGATTTACACGCTCATCGCGTTCCTCGAGCGCAAATGGGGCGTGCACTTCCCGATGGGCGGCACCGGCAGCTTGGTCAACGGCATGGTCGGCCTGATCGAAGGGCAGGGGGGCGAAGTGCGCCTCAACTCGCCGGTCAAGCAGATCCGCGTTGAGGATGGCCGCGCGACGGGCGTCGAGCTTGAGACCGGCGAGGTGGTCGACGCCAAGGTCGTCGTCTCTAACGCCGACTCGGCCACGACCTATCGCAAGCTGGTCGCGCCCGAGCATCGCAAGCGCTGGACCGACAAGAAGATTGAGAAGACCCGCTTCAGCATGAGCCTGTTCGTCTGGTACTTCGGCACCGACCGCAAGTACGACGACGTCGCGCACCACACCATCTTGCTGGGGCCGCGCTACAAGGGCCTGCTGACCGACATCTTCAAGCACAAGGTGCTGTCGGACGACTTCAGCCTGTATCTGCACCGCCCGACGGCGACGGATCCCAGCCTCGCGCCCGAGGGCTGCGATGGGTTCTACGTGCTCTCGCCGGTGCCGCACCTCGAGAGCGGCACCGACTGGGAAGAGATGGCCGAGCCGTACCGACAGCGGATCGCCGACTACCTCGAAGCGTCGGTGATGCCCGACCTCAACAAGCACGTCATCAGCTCGCACATGATCACGCCGCTGACGTTCCAGAACCGCCTGGAGTCGTACCGTGGCGCGGCCTTCGGGCTCGAGCCAGTGCTCACCCAGAGCGCCTACTTCCGGCCGCATAACAAGAGCGAAGAGGTCGAGGGCCTGTACCTGGTCGGCGCGGGCACCCACCCAGGCGCCGGCATGCCGGGCGTGCTGTCGTCGGCGCGCGTGCTCGACACGGTTGTGCCCGATCCTTGAGCGACGCTGCCGAGACCGACGCTGCCGAGACCGACGCTGCCGTGACCGACGCTGCCGTGACCGACGCTGCCGTGACCGATCTGGCCGTCATTCGCGCGCATGATCTGGCCGTCTGCAAGGACATGCTGCAGGTGGGCTCGAAGTCCTTCTCGGCCGCGGCGCTGCTGTTGCCGGGCTGGATGCGGGCCCCCGTCGCTGGGCTGTACGCGTTTTGCAGAATGGCCGACGACATCATCGACGAGGGCGGCACCGCTGCCGGGCTGGCCGAGCTCAAGACCCGCCTCGATCTCATCTACGCCCAGACGCCGCAAGACCACCCGGTCGACCGCGCCTTCAGCCACGTCGTGCGCGACTACGACATCCCGCGGCCCGTCACAGATCTGCTGCTCGAAGGCTTCGCCTGGGACCTCGATGGGCGTCACTACGCCACCCTCAGCGACACCATTGCCTACGGCGTAAGGGTCGCGTCGACCGTGGGCGTGATGATGACGCTGATCATGGGTCCGCGCGATCGGGCGACCCTGGCCCGCGCCGCCGATTTGGGCGTCGCGATGCAGCTCACCAACATCGCGCGCGACGTGGGCGAAGACGCGCGGAACGGCCGCGTCTACCTGCCGGCCGACTGGCTCGCTGAAGCCGGAGTGACGCCCGAGCAGCTCGGCGAAGATCCGCAGTTCACGCCGGGCGTGGGCGTCGTCACGCGGCGCCTGCTCGAAGAGGCCGATCGGCTCTATCTACGATCGCGCACGGGCATCGGGCGCTTGCCGTATCGCTGTCGGTTGGCGATCCGCGGGGCGAGCCTGATCTATCGCGACATTGGGCGGGTGATCGCGGGGCGAGGCTACAACTCGGTCGACACGCGGGCGTACACGGGCCGACTGCGCAAGGTGTGGCTGCTGAGCCGCGCGCTGGGCACGGCGCTGTACACGCCGAAGATGCCAACCTCATCCGGCGGGGAGCCGGAGCTGGACGAAGTGGCGCCGCTGCTGGATCCGATCACGGGGTAGGCGACCCGCGACGTCAGCCCACTTGAGCGGTGATCAACGCGGGCGCCTGCGCCATCGCGTCGGCGAGCTTCGACGGATCCTTGCCGCCGGCCTGGGCGAAGTCCGGCCGACCGCCGCCGCGCCCATCACAAAGCTCGGCGACCGCGCGCACGATGTTGCCCGCATGAAAGCGCTTGTCGGCCTTGAGCTGTGGGCCCTTGGCGGCGATCAGCGCCACCTTGCCATCCAGCGCGGCGCCCAAGATCACGACGCCGCCCGGCAGCTTGTCGCGAATCCGATCGACCAGCGCGGCCAGCGTCTCGCGGGCGTCGACCTCGACCGCCGCAGCCACGACGGTGACGCCGGCGATCTGCACGGCGTCCGCGATGAGCGCGTCGGCGTCGATGGCGCCGCCCGACTCGCGGGCCTTCTTCAGGTCGCGCTTGAGGGCCTTGATCTCGTCTTGCAGGGCGCCGATGCGCTCCGGCAAGCGGCTGGGCTCAGTCTTCAGCGCGCCCGCGGCGTCGCGCAACAGGGACCGTTCCTCAGCCATCAACGCGTCGGCTGCGTGCCCGACGACCGCCTCGATACGCCGTACGCCGGCGGCCAGGCCACCTTCGCTGGTGATGCGGAACTGGCCGATGTCGCCGGTGCGCTCGACGTGGTTGCCGCCGCACAGCTCAAACGAATCCGAGCCCGCGCGCAGGGTGCGCACGATCTCGCCGTACTTCTCGCCGAAGAGCGCGACCACGCCCTGGGCCTTGGCGTCGTCGAGGGCGACCCCCTCGGTGGCCACGACGGGCTCGTTGCGGCGCACGTGCTCGTTGACCCAGGCCTCGACGGCGCTGATCTGGGCGTCGGTCATGCCGGTGTTATGGCTGAAGTCGAAGCGCAGCCGATCGGGCTCAACGACGGATCCCTTCTGTTCAACATGCGCGCCCAGCACGGTCTTGAGCGCGGACTGCATCAGGTGCGTCGCGGTGTGGTGGATCGTCTTCTGGGCGCGGCGGCCCGTGTCGACGTTGACGACAACCTCGATGTCGGCCGTCAGGGCGTCCAGCGATCCCTCGATCACACCGTAGTGATGAATGATGCCGTTGACCTTTTGCACGTCCGTCACCTGCAGCGTGAAGCCCGGGCCGGTGACCGTGCCGTGGTCGGCGACCTCGCCGCCCGACTCGGCGTACAGCGGCGTCTGGTCGAGCACGAGCACCTGCAACGCGTTGCCGTCTTTGTCGGCCGTGGTCTGCCAGCGCTGTACGGTTGTCGTCAACGTGCTCAGGCCGTAGTCGGCGAAGCCGCGGCCGCCGCCCTCAACGAGCACGGTCCAGTCGCCCTCGTCATAGAACTTCTGCGCGGCGCGGGCGCGATTGCGCTGCTCCTCAAGCGCCACCTTGAAGCCCGCCTGGTCGACGCTGAACCCGCTCTCTTCGGCCTCGATCACCGTCAGGTCAACGGGGAAGCCGTAGGTGTCATAGAGCTTGAACGCCTCTTCGCCGCTGAGCGTCTTGTCGGTGTCTTCGGACCGCAACGCCATCACCGCATGCAGGCGCTTCATGCCGCCCTCGATGGTGCGGAAGAAGCGCTCCTCCTCTTCGGCGACCGTCTGGGCGGTGTTCTCAAGGATGTGCGCGGGCAGGTCGTGCGAGCCTTCGAAGATCTCGGCCATCACCGGCATAATCTTGCCCAGGAACGGCCCGTCAAAGCCCAAGCGGCGCCCGTGGCGGACCGCGCGACGCAGGATGCGGCGCAGCACGTAGCCGCGGCCCTCATTGCTGAAGCGGCCGCCCTCGCTGATCGTGAACGTGACCGAGCGCAGGTGGTCGGCGATGACCTGCAGATCGATGCGCTGCTGGGCGTTGTTCCAATCGGCGCCCGTCAGCTTGATGGCGCGCTGGATGATCGGCTGGAACAGGTCGGTCTCGTAGACGCTGAGCTTGTTCTGAAGGATCAGCGCCATGCGCTCAAGGCCCATGCCCGTGTCGACCGACTGCATCGGGAGCGGCGTGGTGTTGCCGTCCTCGTCGCGCATGGACTCCATCAAGACGTTGTTCCAGAACTCCATGTAGCGGTCGCCTTCGCCGCCCATGTAGTCCTCAGGTCCCGTGCCGGCGCCCGGCCCCAGGTCGTAGAACAGCTCCGTGCACGGTCCACATGGGCCCGTCGGCCCCATCGACCAGAAGTTCTCTTCGTCGCCCTCTTCGACATGGCCGAAGCGGAAGATGCGGGTGGGATCGATGCCGATCTCGTCGGCCCAGATGGCGGCTGATTCATCGTCGGTGCGGTACACGGAGACGTAGATGCGGTCGGGATCGACGCCGAAGACCCTCGTCGACAGGTCCCACGACATCTTGATCGTCTCGCGCTTGTAGTAGTCGCCGAACGACCAGTTGCCGAGCATCTCGAAGAAGGTCAGGTGCCGGGCGTCCTTGCCAACCGCGTCCAGGTCGTTGTGCTTGCCACCGGCGCGGATGCACTTCTGGGTCGACGTGGCGCGGGTGTAGTCGCGGGTCTCTTCTCCCAACAGCAGCGACTTGAACTGGTTCATGCCGGCGTTGGTGAACAGCAGCGTCGGATCGTCGCGGGGGATCAGCGGCGAGGTCGCCACCTCACGGTGCGGCAGGGTGGCGTGCTTGACGAAATAGTCGAGGAAGGTGCGACGAATACGGCGCTGGTTCCAGATCGGGGTTTCGTTGCTCATCAGGGCCTGCTTCTTCGTGGTCTGGTCAAGGCGATCGGGCGCAAAGCGGCATTAGGTAGATGGCGCCCGGGAGCGTGTCAACGACATCGCCTTCGAAGACATCGAACAGGCCCTTGACTCTGCACGCTGGCACCCATAGCGTCACCGCATTAAAGGCATCTGGCGCGTAGTACCCTTCCTGTTTCGATTTTCAGGTTGACGATTTCGCTGCTGCTGGTCTGACACGGTGTCGCGGACGATGTCCGGGCCATCCATTCAAGCGCCGCTTTTCTGCGGTCATATGCCCTAGCCGGGCAAGGAGTCTCTCATGCGTTTCAACATCTTCGCAGCGCTCGCCATCTTCTGCGGCCTCGTCCTCACGGCCTGTGGCGGCAAGCCCGAAGAGCAGATCGTCGGCACCTGGAAGATCGACGCCGCCGCGATGCAGGCCGAGATGGCCAACGACAAGCGCTTCAAGGACATGCCCGAAGAGGCCAAGAAGAAGGCCCTCGAGCAGGGCGTCAAGATGATGGCGTCCATCACTGCCGAGATCACCAAAGACGGCAAGATGACCATGAACATGGGCAAGGACATGAAGAAGGCCGGCACGTACAAGGTCATCAGCACCGAGGGCAACGTCGTCACCATCGAGGCCACCATGGACAAGAAGACCGAGAAGATGACGATCACCGTCGACGGCGGCAAGATCAAGATGAAGGGACCCAAGGGCCCCGAGATGGTCTTCATGAAGTAAGGTCTCCCACCGAGACCAGCAGGCCTTCGGGTCTGCGCGATAAGGGCACCTTCGGGCGTCCTTTTCTGTTTCTGGGGCCAGCGGTCGCCGTCGGCCATCGAGATGCAGCAGGCGACCGACCTGCGCGACCGACCTGCACGACTGACCGGCGTATTGCGGGGCGTCTTCGGGCAC
>JBNMOZ010000153.1:0-10281 GCA_051276005.1 Bradymonadia bacterium
CAGATCAGCCGCAGCGGCGTCGGCTGGATTTTGCGCGTACGTGAAGCCGAGCAGATCGCTGAGCGTGCGATCTCGAAAGACCACCGTCAGCGGGCCCTCGGATGTCGTCAGCTGGTAGGGCTGATAAAACGCGCGATGCGGCGTCTCGGCGGGCAGCACATCGAAGAGTTGCGCCTCGTCGGTGGCGATCCAGCGTGTCCCCTGCCCCGCGATGATCGCACAGGCTTCAGGGCTGACGGCCCCTTCGGCCGGCCACATCCCCGCGGGCTCGGCACCGAACGTCTCGGCGTGCCGCGCGCGCCCATCAGCCACCTGCGCGACCGCGTCGGCCGCAAAGGCAAACCGGGGTGGGCGCGGCGCATCCGGCATGCAACGCGTCATCACCTCGGAGTCGATCAGCAACGGCAGGATCGGGTGATAATAGGGCGAGCAGGTCAGCTCGATCTGACCGCTGGCGCTCAGATCGCGATACAGATCGAGCACGCGCCGCAGCACCGCGATTTGGATGTCGAGGACCTTGCGCTTCTCGTCTTCGCGGAACCCGCGCCCCTTGGCCTCCATAGCCGCGATGAGCGGATACTCGACCCGCGCGGCGGCACCAAACCAGGCCAGATTGAAGAGCACCTGCAGATCGCGAAAGTCGGCGTCGCTGAATGACCCTTCACGCCGACTGAACAGGCTCCAGTACCGCGGACGGGCGCGCACGCCGCGCTCGCGATGCACCGAGAAGAAGTGCGCCTTGATGGCCGCTCGCTGCTGGGTGTCAAGGTCGCGCGCCGGCGTGCGCGACAGGTCCCAGAACCGGTCGCGGGCGCCGTTGACGCACGCCTCAAGCTGATCGATCAGCACCGGCACGAAGTTGACCGTGGAGCGCATATTGGGGTGCCGCGTGTGCAGCCACGCCATGTCGAAGTACGCCGCCGTTGCGTGTAAGCGCGCCCAGGGCAGGATCGACGCGCCGCTGTGCGGATCGACGTAGCCGGGCTGATGCATATGCCAGACAAACGCCACCGAGGCTGGACCTGCGGTCCCCTTCATATCAACGGTCTCCTGTCATGCGGTGCTGGTCATGCTTTGGGGTCATGCGGCGTGCTTTGGGGCCATGCGGCGTGCTTTGGCGTCATGCGGCGTGCTTTGGCGTCATGCGTCGACCTGCGTGCCCTTGGGCACGGCGACGATCCCCGACGGGGTCACGGTGAACCCGCGCGCCAGATCGTGCTCGACATCATAGCCGATACGCACGCCTGGACCGACCCTCACGAACTTGTCGAGGATCGCGTTCTTGATCTGCGCCCGGCGCCCCACCGTGCAGCTGTCGCCCAGCACCGACGCGTCGACCCGCGCCCAGGAATGCACGCGCACAGACGGCGCCAGCACGCTGCGGTGCACCCGCGCACCCGAGATGATGCACCCGGGGCTGATGAGCGAATCCGTCGCGTACCCACGCCGTTCGGGCGTCGACAAGTCGAACACGAACTTCGCCGGCGGCAGGTGCTGATAGATGGTGCGGATGGGCCAACTGCGGTTGTACAGGTTGAAGATCGGCGTGACCTCGACCAGATCCATCGACGCGTCCCAATAGGCGTCCAGCGTGCCCACGTCGCGCCAGTAGCCCAGCTCCTTGGGCTCCATGCCGGGCGGCGCGTTCTGGTGGAAGTCGTACGCGAACACCCGATCGCGGCCGACCATGGTCGCGATGATGTTGCGCCCGAAGTCATGCACGCTGTCGTGTTGCGCCGCGTCGTGCACGATCTCGTCGACGAGGTTCTGGGTGCGGAACAGGTAGTTGCCCATGCTCGCCAGGCACCACCCCGGCCGACCGGGCATCTCAGGCGGATCAACTGGCTTTTCCATGAAGTCGAGCACGCGCCCATCGGCATCGACCTTGACGATGCCGAAGGCCGAGGCCTGATCCTTGGGCACGGGGATCGCCGCCAGCGTCAGATCGGCGTCGTTGCCGAGGTGCTCGGCGACCATCTGCGCGACGTCCATCTTGTAGATATGATCGGCCCCGAAGACCGCCACGACCTCGGGCTGGCTGTCCGAGATCAGGTTGAGGTTCTGAAACACCGCGTCGGCGCTGCCCTTGAACCAGTCGCGCCCGACGCGCATCTGGGCCGGCACCGGCTCGACGTAATGCCCCAGGATCGGCGCGAGTTGCCAGCCACGGGTGATGTGGCTGATGAGGCTGCTGGCCTTGTATTGGGTCAGCACCTTGATCTGGAAGTAGCCGGAGTTGACCAGGTTGCTGAGCACGAAGTCGACCAGGCGGTAGCGACCGCCGAAGGGGACGGCCGGCTTGGCGCGATCCAGAGTCAGCGGCTTGAGTCGCGTGCCCTCGCCGCCGGCAAGGACCAGCGCGAGGAGTCGGACGTCGGCACGTGTTCTCATTGGCGTTCCTTGTGGTGTGCGCATGCCCGTCAGCGGTCAGCCGTTGGTGAGAAACCACACCGCGAAGCCCAGCGCGGCGATGCCCAAGATACCCAGCGCGACGCCGAGACCAAGCGGTAAGCCGGGTGCGCGGGGGCGCGTCATCGGGTGCGGGCCGGTCGGCGTGCTCAAGTCGGCCGGACGTGCCTTGGCGTCGGCGATCTTGCGCGTGGCCGTGACCGCGATCTGCGGGGTGCTGTTGTGGGCCGACAGACGCGCCTTTGCGGGCGCCTCTTTGGCCGGTTTTGCGGCGCGCGATAACGAGGCCGCGGCCGGTGATGACGCGAACGGCGACGACACGGACGGCGACGACGCGGGCGGCGACGACGTGGGCGGCGACGGCGCGGACGGCGACGGCGCGGGTCGCGTCGTCTGCCCGGGGCGCGTCGACTGCTTGACCGTTGATCGGCTGGGCGGGCGCAGGAAGTCGCCCTCCGGACCGAACGCCCGCAAGATGTCGTTGGGGCTCTGCACCATGGTCGCGTCGGACATGTCGTCGTCGCCAAAGCCATGACCCATGAAGCCACTGCGCGCCAGACCACCGCCGTCGAGGAGCGTCTCCTCAGCTTCGCTGGCCGCTGACGTCTTGACCTCATCGGCCCAGCCGCGCGGATCGATGCCCGGACCGATCATCCCGCTGTCATCGCCGCCGGGCTGCTCGAGCACCGAGCGAAACTCCATGCGATCGAGGTTCTCGATCGACATGAAGTCGACGATCTCCTCTTGCACGGCATCTTCGAGCGAGAAGACCCGTGTGACGTCGCCCACCTGCTCCTTGGTGGCCAACACCCGCCGGACCAGCGTCGCGATGTCGTAGTTGGTCACCATCAGCCGGTTGCTGAACAAGAACCGCGACAGCGCGTGCCCTAACGCCTCGGCCGTCTGGTAGCGATCTCGCGGATCACGCGCCAACGCCTTGAGCAGCACGACATTGAGATCATCGGCGACCGTATTGTTGTACTGGGTGATCGGCGGAATTTGAGCGCGGCGCACCAACTCGACCGTCTGCAGATCGCTCTCGCCGTAGAAGAGCTTGCGCCCGGCCAGCATCTCGTAGAGCACCGCACCGACGGCGAACACGTCTGCGCGGCTGTCGACGTTGCGACCGTGGGCCGCCTCGGGGCTCAGGTAGCTGAACTTGCCTTTGACCACGCCCGGATCGGTGCTCGTGATCTGCGAGGCGGCCTTCGCCAGCCCGAAGTCGACGATCTTGATCTCGCCATCGCGGCTGAGCAGCATGTTTGGAGGGCTGACATCACGATGCACGATGTTGAGCGGGCGGCCCTTGGGATCTTTGCGGTTATGCGCGTGGCTGAGGCCTTTGCAGATCTCGCTGGCGATGAACGTCGCCTGCTCCACGGGCATCCGAAAGCCCAGAGCGTTGCACGTCTCAAGGACCGCGCGCAGGTTGGGGCCGTCGACCCACTCCATGACGATGAAGTAGGCGTCGGCCGACATGCCGATGTCGAAGGTCTGCACGATGTTGGCATGGTTGAGGTAGAGCGACAGGCGCGCCTCGTCCAAGAACATCGAGATGAACTTCTTGTTCTCTGCCAGGCCAGGCAGAATGCGCTTGATCGCGACGAGCTTCTCGAAGCCGCGAAGGCTGCTCGCCTTGCCCTGCCAGACCTCCGCCATGCCACCCGCATCGAGCTTCCGGATGATCTGGTACTTTTGTTCGGCCATCCTCGGCGTACACCCGGCAGCAATCAGTGAGCGAGCCGATCTCAGCAAGCGAGACGACCCAGTGAGCGCGACAAGTAGACCTCAACTCCAGCCGTCTCGCAAACTCGACGCGGATCTGGCTGTACCGATCGACTGGGTGCGGTGCGCCGCGGAGGCTTTGGCGGCCGACTTATCAGGTGGGCGCGTCGCCCGTCCAATGCGCCGGTCCGCCCGTCGCGCGCTGGCGAGCGCGTACGACGCACTGTCCACCGGGGTCGCAACGGTCGCCCTCATGCGCGCCCTCGAAGCGCCATCCTATCGACTCCCCGACGGCCCCCCCGCCCCGCCGCTGAACACCGCCCTCGCCGCGCGTCGTCGCCTCCCGGCCATGACCGACGACTGGCGCGTGGGTGCCAGACTCACGACGGGCATGCGACCCGAGCTGCTCGCCCGCCTCGACGCGCATGACGTGTTGTTCCTCGGCATCGCCCGACGCCTGGACCGGGTCTTTGAGTTGTTTCGGACGGTGCCGCCACCGATCGCGGGCCCGCCCCGCGAGAGTCGTCTGGCGCAGGCCGTCTCGACCGAAATCACCACGCTGACGCGTGGCTGACCCAAGCGCCTGCGGTTGCCTGTCGTCCAGGGCCGGCGTTGGCCTGACGGCGAGGGTTGGCCTGAGGGTCAGCGCTGCTTGCGGATCGACAACAGCTCAGCGGCGGTCTCTTCGATGGCCCGATCGGTGACGTCGATCACCGGCCAGTCGGGGTGCTCGCCGAAGATCTGACGGGCGTAGTCGATCTCTTGCTGGATGTGATCGCGCATGCCGTAGGCGGTATCGGGCGGCATGCCCAACGTCTGCAGGCGTGCCTGACGAATGCGGAACAACGCGTTGGCGTCGATGGACAACCCGAAGATGCGCTTCTCTTCGATGCGAAACAGCTCAGCGGGCGGCTCGATGCCCTTGACCAGCGGCACATTGGCGACCTTGTACCCGCGCTGAGCGAGATAGGTCGACAGCGGCGTCTTGCTGGTGCGCGAGATGCCGACGAGCACGATGTCGGCCTTTTGCAGGTTGCGCGGGTGCTGGCCGTCGTCGTTCTTGACGGCAAACTCCACCGCTTCGATGCGCCGAAAGTACTCGGCGTCGACGACATGCTGTCCGCCGGGCCGCATATGCGCCTCTCCGCCAATCAGACCGCCAAGCTCACGAATCAACGGGCCGATCAAGTCGACATCGATGACCCCGGCGTCGGCGCAGAGTTGCTGCAACATGTTCCGCTGACGCTCACTGACCACCGTATGCGCGACCAGCGCCTCCTCTTCGGCCGCGCGCTCGACGATCTCTTCGATCGTGTGCTCGCGGCGCACGTGCGAGAAGGTCTCAAGCTTGACCTTGCTGGCGTCGAACTGCTTGAGCACTGCGGCGACGACCTGTTCGGCGGTCGCGCCCGTGGCGTCCGAGACGATAAAGACCGTGCGCATGGCTTCCCCTCCCTCAAGATACGTCGGCTGAGCGCGGCATCATGCCATATCTGCCTCGCGCACGACGGCCGGATCGGTGACAGTCCTCTCAAACATCGAGGATTCCCATGACCGACCTCATCGTGTGGCAGGTGACCGACGGCGTCGCCACCTTGACCCTCAACCGCCCCGATCGACGCAACGCCCTGTCCAGCGGGCTGATCCAGGCGATCCGCGCTCAGCTTGCCCAGGCGAAGGACGATCCCGCCGTGCGCGCCATCGTGCTGACCGGCGCGGGCGAGCGGGCATTCTGCGCCGGCGGCGACCTGGCGGGCGGCATGACGGGCGCCCAGGCGGGGTTCCCCGGTCAACTCGCCGACAAGGGCCTCTTCGCTGATCTGGTGCTCGACCTGACGAAGTTGGGCAAGCCCGTCGTCGCGCGGCTCAACGGCGACGCGTATGGCGGGGGCGTGGGCCTGCTGCTGGCCTGCGATCTCGTGGTCGCCGCCGACGATGTGCGCGTGGGCCTGCCCGAGATCAAGGTCGGGCTCTGGCCCATGATGGTCACCGCGCTGCTGGTGCGGCATGTCGGCTGGAAGGTCGCCTCAGAGCTCATGATGCTGGGCGAGAAGCTGCCGGCCGCCGAGGCCAAGGCGCTGGGCCTGATCAACCGCGTCGTGCCCCGCGCCGAGCTCGACGCGAAGACCGCCGAGATCGCCGGCGCCCTGGCCTCGCGCTCGCCGGCGGTGCTCAAGCTCGGGCGTGACGCGCTCTACCAGACGGCCGATATGCCGTTTGAAGCCGCGCTGTTCAGCCTGCGCGATCGGCTGGTGCTCAACACGCTGCTCGACGACGCCACCGAGGGCGTCATGGCCTTCATGCAGAAGCGTCCGCCGCAGTGGAAGGGACGCTGAGCGTCGCCACCGCCCCACCATCGGGGTGATTGCCCAGGCTCAACTCTGCCCCCAACGCGTGGGCCAGCGAATACGAAGTATACAGGCCCAAGCCCGTGCCCTGGCCGGGCGGCTTCGTCGTGAAAAACGGCTCAAACAGATGGGGCAGTACGTCGCTGGACAGGCCGGGGCCCCGGTCGCGAATGGTGATCCGCGCGCCGTCGCCGTCGTCCTCGAAGCACACCGTCACCGACGCAGATGGCGCCGCGTCGCGGGCGTTTTGTAGCAGGTTCACGAAGATCTGGACCACCGGATCGAGCGGCAAACACACCGCGGGTGGCTCGCCGATCACCTCAACGCGATCGCGCTCATGCGTGAAGACCACCGCGATAGACCGAGCGAGGGCAATGCCCAGCCCCGCCAGCCCTTGCTTGGTCGGTTCGAGGTGCTCCATACGCCCCAGCAGCGCATGCGTAATGCGCCGGCAGCGCTGCACCTCATCGACGATCATGGTCGCGGATTCGGACAGATCAGCGCGCACATCATCGGCCAGCGTCGCCACGCCCATCACATCGAGCACGTCGCGGCCCAGCGTCTGGATGGTCGCCAACGGCGTGTTCAGCTCGTGGGCGACGCCCTGCACCGTGCGGCCGAGGCTCGCGAGGCGCTCGGTGAACATGAGCTGGCGCTGATCGAGCACCTCGGTCGTGCGGTCGACGTAGAGCACCATATGCCGATCGCCGACGCGCCCGGCGCTGCGCGGCAACGGGAACGAGAGCAGCTCGAAGATGTGCTCCAGGCCGGTGGGCCCCTTCAGCGTGAACTGGCAGCGATGCGGTTGATCGGCGTCCAAGCTGGGGGGGCATGGCGGCTCGCCTTGGGTGCCTGGGCAGGTCCAGGCACTGCCGGACCGCAAGCCCAGCAGATCAGTCGCGCGCGGGTTTTGCCAGACGACCGCACCGTCAACCACCACTTCGAGGCCCGCGTCGAGCCCTTCAAACGCCAGCCGCACCATCGCGTCGGCCTCTCGACGCGCCCCGGCCTGGCGTCGCAGCGCCTCGGTGTAGACCGACGCGAAGTACGCGGCCATACCGACGGTCAACGCCACCGCGCTCACCATGAGCACCTCGTCCCACGGCTGCAGCGGATTCCAGCGCCCGACCTGCAGCGCTGGCACATGCGCGACGACCAGCTGAAAACCCAGACCGGCCGCCGATGCCGCGCCCGCGACCCAGAGCGCGTCGCGCCCGCCGAGCAGCGTCGCGAGCAAGACCGGGAAGACGTAGAACGCGACGAACGGACACTCAGCGCCGCCCGCAGCCCAGATGACGAGCGTGAGCGCGCCGGTGTCGAGCAGAGCCTGCCCGAAATGCCAGTCGTCGGTCGTTTGTGGCTGGCGGCTGCGCCGCCACAGCCAAAGGTTTGTGACAATGCCGAGCACGACCGCCAGCGCGACGACATCGACGTTGACGCCCGGCACGAGGCCGGCCTGCGCGAGCACCGCGCCAACCGCGACGCCCGCCAACGCCAGCCAGCGCAGCCGGATCAGCCATTCGAAATCGAGGCGACGCGGGGGAGACGCCGCGTAGAACGCGGGATCGCTCACCGGGCTTCGAGCAGGCTCGTGCGCTGCGCATCGAGCAGCATCAGGCCCCCATCACCGGTCAGGTACATCCCGTCGGCGGCCGGCGCGACGGGTTGCGGCGCAGCCTCGGGGCCGACCCGGACCACTTGCCACGCCGTGCGAATGAGCGCCGCCCCATTGGCCAGGGGCAGGTGCGCGATCGCGTCGCGGGGCGCATGCGGACCCGGAAGGCTTGGAAGAGCACGCCAGGACATACTTGGCTCGTCGAGCACGGCGCGCTCGCCCAGCCGGTTGAGCAGCGACAGGCCCTCGGGGCCGCCGACCAGGTCGACGGGATCCACCAAGGGGCTGCGGACCTCGACGAGCGCGCCGGATGCGTCCGAGAACAGGCGGCCATCGTCTGTCAGCGCCCACCGCTTCCCGCTCAGCCACACCAACGGGCGCAGCGCCGCGGGTGGCGTCTCTCCGACGCGCCAGCTTTGGCCGCCGTCTGCCGACTCCAGGAGTGAGCCATCCGCACAGCCCACCGTGCCGTAGCGTCCGTTGCTGTCGAAGCGAGCCCATCGCGCCTGACACGATGACGGCAATGGCCGCTGATCCCAGCGCGCGCCGGCATCATCAGAGCGCCAGAGCACGCCGTCACCCACCGCCATGACCGCGTGCCCAGCGATGCGCGCGACGTCCCAGAAGCGTGCGCCGCGCCCGGCGACGCTCATCTGCCAGGTGCGACCGCCGTCGAGGCTGCGGTACAACCCCGACGTCTGACCGACGCCCACCGCGATGCGCGGGTGGGTAAAGACCAGGGCGTGCACGGGCACCTGCAGGCCCAACCGAGGCGCATCGCCGCCGACGCCCGCGATGGCACCGCGGGCGCTCCCGACCATAAAGCCCTCTTCAGACGCCAGCACGGCACCTTCGGCGAGCACGCCGGGCGCCAACGACTCGAAGGTGCGTCCGCCGTCGAGGCTGCGCACCGCCCCGTCGAAGGCGTCCAGCGGCACGGCGACGATCGCGCCCTCGTCATCCACTGCGACGGCCGCGATCTGATCGAGACGCCGCGGCAACGCGACGCCGCGCCAGCTTCGTCCCGCGTCGTCACTGCGCATCAGCGCATGCCCGTCAGGCGCGGCATCACCGGCGAGCAAGATGGTGCCCTTGCCCACGAAGGCCACATCGCGCACCCGCGTCAAAGCCTGGGGACGCGGCCGATGCACGAACCGCTGGCCGGCATCTTCAGAGAACGCCAACGCCTCCTGACCAACGATGAGCACGTGATTCTGCAGCGCGCCGATCGCGCTGACGCCCGCGACTGGTGATGGACGCACGCTCGCCGCCCCCGCCGGGAGCGGACCAATGCGCAGCGAATCACCCACCAACGCGAAGGTCAGCGCGCCCGAGCCGGCGATCGTACGCGCGCCATGTTGGCCGCATTGAAAGCTCAGGCTGGCCCACGTCTCGCCCGCATCGAGGCTGAAGCGCGCGCGATCCAGCGGCGGCGTGCACGCGATGAGTATTGGGCCATCGGAGAACGTACGGGTCACGCGCCGCGGCAGGGTGGTGCGCGCTGCGCTCAATCGACCGAACCGATCGCCCCGGAAGATGCCGCCTGCGCCGTCGATCACCACCCACCCGTTGATATGGGCCAGCCCGACGACGTCTTGGCTCGCGACCACTCGGCGAGTGTGGCGGGTGGCGACGATGTCGAAGGCGCTTTGCGGCCAGGCTGCCGGCAGCTCTGGTGCGCCAAATCGATGCGGCGCCGGTGGCACGTAGACCGCCTCGGTCGTCGGCACAGTGGGCGCTCGAGTGGGCGGCGCGTTTATGCCCGCAGGAACACGCTCAACCGGCGGCGGCGGACGATATGGCGGCGGCAGGATCCCCTGCGGCGTGGGCCCGTCCGACGTCGGCATGCACCCTGGCAAAGCAACCAGAGCGACCAGCAACGCACGCGTGGGAGAGAGAGCGACCATACAGAGGGTATTCATACCAACCCGCCGCCCCTGAGTACCAGCGGCGCGGCCTGAACTGCCGATCCCGAGCACCCAGAGATGGACGCGAGAGCAGGTCGTCGGACAACTGCTCGACAGGCGCAGTGCGGCAGACGCAGCGAAACAGGCACAGCGCGGCCGGCACAATGCGACCTGCGAGGGTTGCTGCGAATCCAACGACAACTGCGAGTCGGGAGCGGGCGCGGCGAGCCGCGAGGGGCAGCGCTGGCCAAGCCAGCGGCGGTGCCTGGGGAGGGCG